>JABSSK010000338.1 GCA_013214265.1 Saprospiraceae bacterium
TACCTTCAGGCACTAAGACCATATCGGCAACAACCTGGTGAGCAATCTTGAAGGGCAAATCCCCTACCCTTCTTACAGCAGCTCCGTCGACAAAGCTGTCAATCTGTTCAAGGGTTACAGGGCTGCCCGCCTTGAGTGATTCTTACATTGCCGGCGCACCGGTAGGTTCGACCCCTATGATTTTAGTATTCGGGCTCAACTGATGGAAGTAGCTCCCTAATCCGGTAACCAGGCCTCCCCCTCCAATGGCGCAGAAGACGTAATCACGACTTTCATTGCAGTCTTCAAGAATCTCCAGCCCTACGGTTCCTTGTCCTTCTATCGTTCTCGGATCATTAAATGGATGAATAAACTCCTTACCATTCTCTTCTGCATCTTTAATCGCTTCATGGTAAGCATCGTCAAAGGTGTCTCCGGATAAGACTACATCAACCCAATCCTTGCCAAATAATTTGACCTTTTTCACCTTTTGCATTGGCGTTACGCTAGGCATATACACCTTACCCTTGGTTTTCAGTTTCTGACAGGCGAAGGCAAAACCCTGAGCGGGGTTTCCCGCACTGGCGCATACTACGCCCTGTTCCAGTTGCTCCGGTGGTACAGTCGCCATTTTATTGTAAGCTCCCCGGATTTTGTAGGACCGCACCACCTGCATATCCTCCCGCTTTAAATACAAACGGCAACCATAATGCTCGGACATATGATAGTTGAAAGTCAGAGGCGTAGGTTCCGCCACGCCACGCAGGCGCATTTTGGCTTTATATATTGCCTCCACTGATGGAAAAACAGAAGTAGATGTATTTGTCGACATGGGACTGCCTGTTTATGGATTGAAAAATCAGGTTTCCACGATAAGAAGAGCCTATAGATAAAATGAGTCTGCCAGTGTTGGCAAACTCATTTTTGGATTCGAAGTTGTTTAAGAATTTTTAATAAGCCCTTGATGTTTTGATACAAGAGACAGGCATAATCTTCAAAACACTTCTAATCAGGTACAGCTAACCCGAAGCTTTAGGATTCAACTTTTTCAGGTTGGTTCTCCGGACGAAGCCCACGAACTGTTCGTCCGGCTTGCCACATTTCACTATCGTGAAGTTCTTTTAGTTCGGCATCAAGTTTCTCCCGGTAGTCAGGCTGGCTATTGGAATCAATAGAAAGCTGTGCTTCTTCACCTTTTGCCACGCTATCGTACAGTTCATCAAAAACAGGTGCTACAGCATTACGGAATTTCTTCCACCAGTCCAAAGCGCCACGCTGTGCAGTAGTGGAACAATTGGCATACATCCAGTCCATTCCGTTTTCAGCTACCAGAGGCATCAGACTTTGCGTTAGCTCCTCCACGGTCTCATTGAACGCCTCCGAAGGGCTGTGCCCTCTTTTACGCAGACAATCATATTGGGCTGCAAATAGCCCTTGAATAGCACCCATTAAGGAACCGCGTTCCCCCGTTAGGTCGCTAAACACTTCATTTTTAAAGGTCGTTTCGAATAGGTATCCTGATCCAATACCAATTCCTAGTGCTACTGCGCGGTTCCAGGCTTTACCTGTAGCATCCTGATCCACCGCAAAACTGGAATTCAACCCTCTCCCTTCTAAAAACAAGCGACGAAGGCTGGTTCCGGAACCTTTAGGTGCTACCAGAATAACGTCCACGTCCTGAGGTGGAACAATACCAGTACGCTCCCGATAAGTAATCCCAAAACCATGAGAAAAGTAAAGGCATTTACCAGTCGATAGTCCGGCTTTGATGGTAGGCCAGACCGCAATCTGGGCTGCGTCAGATAATAGGTACTGAATAATTGTACCACGCTCGACAGCCTCCTCGATCGAGAATAATGTTTCCCCAGGTACGAAACCATCGGCTACCGCTTTGTCCCATGATTTAGATGGATGGCGTTGCCCAACAATGACATTAAAGCCATTATCTTTAAGGTTTAACGCTTGTCCAGGACCTTGTACACCATATCCAATGATGGCAATTGTTTCGTCTTGTAATGTCTCTTGTGCTTTAACGAGTGGAAACTCGTCGCGAGTTACCACTTGCTCGTCTACACCTCCAAAATTGAGTGTTGCCATGTCTGTTGATTGTTTTCAGCTAGAAATTTCTTAGTAAAATAGGGCTTTCACCTGTCCAATATAGGCGGATGACTATTGCAACGACAGTAAAGCCGGATTGTTTTACGTGCCCAATTCATGGGGAATTACAAAATCAAACCCGTCAATTCCTTACTATCTTTGTCCAATGACAAAAGAATTTTTCACCAATCAACAAGCCAAGATACTGGCATTAATCGTACTGGCATTAGGCGCATTAATCCGTATTAAGGTATATTTTGAGAATCGTTCCCTGTTCCTGGACGAAGCAAATCTGGCCCGTAATATTGTGGAACGTCCGATCCGTGGATTCTTTGCCCTACTTGATTACCAGCAGTATGCCCCACCTCTGTTTTTAAGTATGGTCAAAGGAACAATAGGCGTATTTGGGCCATCCGAAATGGGCCTGCGATTTATCCCACTGTTAGCCAGCTTAGGCTCATTGTATATGATCTATCGACTTTCAGCAAAATGGATTACTGCAGCCTGGCCTCGCCTCATTCCATTATTCTTGACTACCTTTTCTTACGATATGATTCGCTATGGAACAGAATGCAAACAGTATAGCGTAGACGTTTTTCTGTTTTTATCCTTGATTCTTTTAGCCACCCGTTGGCAGCCAGCAACGATTAACCGATATCAAATCCTCATCTGGGCCGGCTTAGGAACCATTAGTATCTGGCTGTCGATGCCCATTATATTTTGCCTAGCAGGTATTGGACTGTACTATGGCTTATCTTTTTTGCGAACCCAAAAATATGAGTTACTACTACCGCTGGTCGGAGCTATAATACTTTGGCTAGCTAGTTTTGGATCATATTATTTCTTGTTACTCCTGCCAGATATAGAAAGTGAATACCTAAACACCTACCATCAGGACTATTTTTTACCGCTCTTGCCTACTTCTCCTTCCGATTGGACCAAGTGGTCTGGTCTGATCCTCTCTCTGTTCCGGATAACTTCCGGTTATACTGTATTCGCCTATTTGGTTGCTATCCCTATCTTTTTGGTAGGTTGTTATTCCCTTTTCCGTAAAAAGGACTTCTCCGCCTGGCTACTGCTCACCCCGATAGTCACCTGTCTGGTCGCTTCGGGGTTTCAGCAATATTCCTTAATTCCGCGACTGGTTTTATTTTTGATTCCTATGCTTGCTTTAATCATGGGGCTGGGCACCTCCTATCTCGTAGATGGGAAATCCTGGCGCCTCGGGGTAGCACTGGTGCTATGGCTGCCTGTATTACCCTTAACAGGAGGACTAGCTTATGTCGTCTCGCCCCTGACGATTGAGTCTACTCGTTCCATTTTAGAACAAACGCAGACGCATCCGAAGGGTGAAGCTACTTATATCCATCACGAAGCTGTACCGGCCAGTATTTTCTATCGTGATTACCACCCGGACAGTATGGCCTTTCGGCAAAAACCGCTATACCTTGGGCATTGGGATGAAACCCCTGACACCCTCATAACTTCTGGGGTAAGTAGCTTTTGGGTACTGCACTCTCATTTGATTAATGCGCACTCATCATCAGAGAGAGATCGCGATCTGGAGCGCATTGCGCCGTACGGTTTCCTTTCTGATACCTTAAGCAGCCCTGGAGCACAAGCTGTTTTATGGCGCGAACGCTTAGTCAACACTAAAGAAAAAACACATGAATGAAGGTGCTACCTTAGAAGTCTAAAAACTCAAGGGCGTGCTTTTCCATACTTTCCAAGGTGTTGGCATCAACAATATCACCTTGGTCGTTCAAGAGTTTTTCGATACTGGAAATCGGCAGTTTGTTCGGCATGACAATGGTTCCTACGTGATTGAGCACGCCAGTTATATGCTCGAGTCCCCGCAAGTTACCTGCCCGTCCGGAAGCTACCCCCACCAAAGCAGCTTTTTTCCCTTTGAAAGTAGCTTTATATTCCCGAACAGAGCAAGCGTCCAGGAACAGCTTCAGAGCGCCATTAAAACCACCGTTGTATTCGGAGGTGATGTAGACAATTTTTCCGGGGGGAATCATATACTCATCTTGGATGTCCCGCAGGCTTATTGCCTGCTGGCTGGAACTATACATTTCGGGAAAGAAATAATCGTGTGGTATATTTTCCAAAGCGAGGACTTTGACTTCTTGATCTGTATGCTTGCGCAAAAAATCGGCATATTGGCGAGCAAAGCGAAGTGTTTCACTTCCTTTTCTGTTAGATCCGGATAGGACTGTAATCATGAACGTTCTTTAGAACAATAAAAGCCCAACCTACCAAAAAGTTTACTTGTCATGCACAAAAAGTGTGGTCCCTAAGAATTGACTCGGTATTTTTCGGTAACTACTTTTCAAGTAGTAAAAAAGGTTTGTACCTTTTAGCGGTACTTGATCAACCAATCAATTAAGATATTATGAAAATTACCTTTCTTGGCCAATCTGGTTTTCATATTGAGACGCAGGGCAAACACCTGATTATCGATCCTTTTATCACCCCCAACCCCAAAGCTGACACTACGGCACACCCACACATTGCCCCTGAGCAGCTTCCGGCGGATTATATATTACTCACCCATGGCCATGCCGATCATGTTGCGGATGCGGAGGCCATTGCTAAACGAACGGGTGCCACTATTATTTCCAATTACGAGATTGTGATGTGGTATGGCAAAAAAGGGATTCAGGGCCATCCTCTGAACCATGGAGGTCAGGCTTCTTTTGATTTTGGTACCGTTAAATATGTTAATGCTGTACATTCCAGTGAAATGCCAGATGGCACCTATGGGGGTAACCCTGGTGGGTTTGTTATTTGGAATGATGAAGGTTGTTTTTATCACGCTGGTGATACGGCTGTCACAATGGACATGAAACTCATTCCACTTACCTGCCCACCTTTGGATTTTGCTATCCTCCCTGTTGGCGACAATTTCACTATGGGCCCTAATGATGCGGCTCTAGCTGCTGAATTTATTGGCTGCAAGGATATTATTGGCTGTCACTTTGACACTTTCCCCTATATTGAAATCGATACCAGCGAAGCTACTCAGGTATTTCATGACATAGGTTTACAACTCTCCTTTCATAAAGTGGGAG
>JABSSK010000339.1:0-1604 GCA_013214265.1 Saprospiraceae bacterium
CTACAACTAGGGCCTGGATATAATCCAAATTTTCAAGGTCAGTATACTATTGACGTACCATTGGGTGCTATTTTTGATGTGCTCATCCATTTTGCCCATACTTCAGCTAGTAAACTGCGGTAATCATGATTGCTTGCGTTACAATCTGAAGATTCATGTACCGTGAATATAAGCGATCCCGCGGGTAAGTGTGCGGCTCCTCGGGCTTGGTTATTCGCTTTATACCGATTAGTAGCTATACCGGCAGCACCTTATCCCAGACCCATATAACTATCTTTTTTCCTTCCTTTTATTCATACTCCAGATAGGCGTCTTCCAGTTTACTTTTACGCAGTGCTTTGTAATCTTTAAGGTAATTTTGGTATACCTTCCAAGGCGCTTCCGACCCTTGGTTTGGTAAGATGGACTGCGCTCTTTTAATATACCCTGCCTCAAAATCCAGGAGAGGCTCGGACGAAAACCGCTCTGCATCAAATTGTGGTGTTACAACTTTATGTCCTTTTTGAGCCATAAAAGAAAGTAATCGGGCAACATACTGAGCGTTCAGATCACATTTTAGGGTCCAAGAAGCATTTGTATATCCAATGGCTACTGCAAAATTGGGTATCCCACTGAAAAGCACGCCTTTGTAGCAATGCAGATCACCTGTTTTCACCTGCTTACCGTCCACTGCAGCGGTCATTCCACCCAATAGCTGTATAGATAATCCTGTAGCCGTAACAATGAGATCAGCTTCCAGTATTCTGCCAGACGACAACTTTATGCCTTCCGGAACAAAAGAAGCAATGGTATCGGTGACCATTTCCACTTGACCCTTTTTTATAGCCTCGAACAAATCACCATCGGGCACCAAACAAAGACGCTGATCCCACGGATTGTATCGCGGAGAGAAATGCTTTTCCTCATAATCAGGACCTAATTCTTTTTTTACGCCCTTCAGTAGCAGCTTTCGGATCGCTTTGGGCCACTTACGGGACGCCTGATAGAAGTACAAACTGAAAAGGATATTCTTTTTGCGTATGATACGGGACGACCATTTTTGCGGTAATATCCGTTTGAGTGCATTGGCTACGGCATCTTCTCTTGGTAACGTCATGATATAGGTAGGTGAACGCTGGAGCATATATACCGTTTCTGCCTTTTTGGCCAACTCTGGTGCTAAAGTCACTGCCGTTGCACCACTACCAATTATAATGACTCGCTGGTTGTCATACTCGTATTCGGTATCCCAATGTTGTGGATGCATAATGCGGCCACCAAAAGATTCCTGGTTTGGAAACACCGGTGTATGTCCCTTCTGGTAATCGTAATATCCGGTACACATGAATACAAAACGTGCCTCTACAACCAATGCCTGAGCTGCATCACCCACCATAATATGCAGGGTCCATCGCTGTGTTAATGATGACCATTCCAGGTGTTCCACCCGATGTTGAAACTGAATTTTTTTGTCGATTCCAAAATGGGCTGCTGTTTCTTGGATATACGATAATATACTCGGGCCATCAGCGATTGCTTGCGGATTCTTCCAGGGGTAAAAGGAAAACCCCAAGGTATACATATCCGAATCCGACCGTATCCCCGGATATTGGAACAAATCCCAG
>JABSSK010000339.1:1634-5116 GCA_013214265.1 Saprospiraceae bacterium
TTCCCGAGCCTCATATACCTCGTAGGACAACCCGGGTGTATTCTCCTGGATATGATAAGCAGCACCAATTCCTGATAATCCCGCACCGACGATTGCTACGTCAATTTGTCTTTTATTCTGATCCAACATATCCTGCCTGCATTTAGTCTGTGGTATTAATCAATCTTGTGGTCCTCCAACAACACATACTGATTTGTGTTTTCCGGTAGTTTTTTACCGTAGCACATTATACAAAACCTATCACATGCCTGTATATTTTCCGTTAAATGATAACCACATTTTTACATTTCAACAGCAAAAACGTCTAGCTTACTACAGCTCCATATTTGCCCTAAAGAAGATGCTCATAATGAGAAAGAACAAGAACACTCTGCGATGCCAAAAACGCTTCTGTTGGGCAGAGGTTATCTCCATGAAGTGGGCTAAAATAAGCTGAATAAAACACCTTTGTTCTCGTACTGTAACAACTTCAGGCAGCCTATATTTTGTGTATCCCTATTCTTTCTCTTGCGGAAAAAGTAAATTAGGAGGTGAAATCAACTGGCTTTTTCCTTACACGCGTTAAGGAGCACTAGCAATGGTGATAAGGCCCACACGTAAAGCCAACACAATAAAACTGAAACCATCATTCCTACCGAGCCTGCCGTAAAAGCGGGCCAAACCTTTACAATTTTTTGTATACCTGATTATTGGAAAGGTCTAGTGTATGCTCTTATCTGATAATCCTAAAAAAAATATTATGAATCGCCGTACCTTTCTTCGGACCAGTTCTGCCACAAGCCTAAGCGTAATGCTACCATGGTCATCTATCCCGCCTCTGGCGGATTCAGGTCGACTCACGATAGGGCTAATCGCTGATTTACATCAGGACATTATACCCGATGCCAAAGATCGGCTGGCCGCGTTTGTGCGGTCTATGCGACAAAACCCAACAGATGTAGTCGTCCAAATGGGTGACTTTGCTACACCCAAACCCGAGCATCAGGAATTGGTAGATCTATTCCATTCAGCTCCCGGCGTACCCCTTCATGTGCTCGGTAACCACGATACAGATCTGAGTTTTTCTACTGCCGATTGTATGGCACAATGGCAAATTCCAGCCACATACTATACCAAAGAAGTAAATGGTTTTACCCTTATTGTATTGGATGGAAACGAAAAAGGGTCCCCAGATTACAGTGGTGGTTATCCTTCTTATATCGGAGCAGTACAGATGGAGTGGTTAGAGCAAGTTCTCGCATCCGCAAAAAATCCGGTAATTCTCTTTTCCCACCAACCGCTAT
The DNA here is from genome assembly GCA_013214265.1 of Saprospiraceae bacterium. Taxonomy (GTDB): domain Bacteria; phylum Bacteroidota; class Bacteroidia; order Chitinophagales; family Saprospiraceae; genus DT-110. The sequence goes on from JABSSK010000339.1 coordinate 2,918, forward strand.
TGGGCTGGGCTGCAATCGATAATGCCACCGACGTACGCCAGCTATTACAGCCCTACGCCGAAAGAATAATGCTATGTATTTGTGGCCATACGCATATCGACCATGTTCTACGGGAGGGTAATATTTTGTATTGGCATGTCAATTCATCTTCTTATTTTTGGGTAGGAGGTCCTTACCAGCACCAAAGCTATCCTGCCAGCATTCATGAGCGACATAAATGGTTGAGCCACACGTGTCCGTACGATTCTCCTATATTTGCTCGTCTTACTGTTGATATCTTCCAAAAACGCTTGCATATCACTGGTCAGACAGGGGCGTGGGTCGGGCAATCGCCTCTTGACTTAGGCGCTGACCCTGACCATAACTTGATTCATGGTGAGCATATAGTCCCATGCATCAAAGATCGGCAGATGGGTATGCCGTATTGACAGGGCTGAAATGGCCGTTGGGTTTATACCAATAAATCGAAAAGCATCTGGCTATCATTCAAATGTTGGTAGTTAATTTGATGCTGGTCCATGCGATTTATTAAACGCTGGTAATCCTCTTTGGCAGACACCTGAATACCGACCAGTGCTGGTCCCGACTCCCTGTTTAGTTTTTTGGTATACTCAAAGTGTGTAATATCATCCTTGGGGCCCAGCACATTATTCAAAAAATCACGCAATGCGCCTGCCCGTTGTGGAAATCGAATAATAAAATAATGTTTTCGTCCCTCGTATAATAAAGCACGTTCCCGAATTTCTTCGGTACGTGTGATATCATTATTTCCTCCTCCGACTACACAAACGATGCGTTTGCCCTTAATATCATCAGCCAATTGGTCCAAAGCAGTAATGGAAAGTGCACCGGCTGGTTCTACTACCAGTCCGTCTTCATTGTACAAGGATAAAATGGTACTACAAACGGCCCCTTCATCCACCACCACCATCTCATCTATAACCTGCTGAGCCAGGGCGAATGTTTTGTCACCAACTCTTTTGACTGCGGCTCCATCGACGAAAGGGTCGATATGTTCGAGGGTCACCAATTGTTGTTCGGAGAGGGATCGCGGCATGGCGGGTGCTCCGGCTGGTTCTACTCCAATCAGGCGGGTTTGGGGGCTAATCTGTTTGAAATAGCTGCCTAGGCCACTCATTAAGCCCCCACCGCCAATGGCGGAAAAGAGCATCTCGATGGGGCCTTCGATGTCTTCCAGAATTTCGAGCCCTACGGTACCTTGACCTTCAATCACCCGTGGGTCATTAAACGGATGGATAAATATTTTATGGTTTTCCTCTGCATCCTGTACCGCCTGTTCGTAGGCGTCATCGAAGGTATCGCCTGTCAGGATCACTTCAACAAAATCTTTTCCAAAGAGGCGTACTTTATTGACTTTTTGCATGGGTGTGACGCTTGGCATATACACTTTGCCGTTAACTTTTAACTTACGGCAGGCATAAGCAACACCCTGAGCATGGTTTCCTGCGCTCGCACAAACAACACCATTTTCCAATGCTGCCCGATCAGTAGTTGCCATTTTGTTATAGGCTCCTCTGATCTTATATGAGCGGACAACCTGCAAATCCTCGCGCTTAAGAAAAATAGTTGCACCGTAGCGTTCTGACAGATTTGGGTTGTACAATAAAGGGGTTTGCTCGGCAATACCCTTCAGTCGCATCTTGGCCTGATAGATTTGCTCAACAGAGATGAGAGACTGAGCCTGAGTTTGTTTCATAATTGAGTATTGCAAACTAAAGGCTTCATAAAAAGGTAAAGGTACCCACAAAAAGCAGGCACCTTTACGCAACATTCACCGAACGTTAATAATAAAAGACTACAGGATTGGGAGCACTACTATTCGTAGGCTTATCCAAGCCCTTATAACGTCTAAGCTTCTTGATGTTCTGCTTCTGGACGCAGGCCACGGACGGTACGTCCGGCTTGCCACATTTCGCTGTCGTGCAGTTCTTTAAGTTCTGCTTCCAATTTCTCACGGTAGTCCGGTTGGCTGTTAGAGTCGATCGACTTTTGCGCTTCTTCCCCGGCGGCCACACTATCGTAAAGTTCTTCAAACACAGGTGCCACCGCATCCCTGAATTTCTTCCACCAATCCAGAGCACCACGTTGGGCGGTCGTTGAGCAATTGGCATACATCCAGTCCATTCCGTTTTCAGCTACCAGAGGCATCAGACTTTGCGTTAGCTCCTCCACGGTCTC
>JABSSK010000034.1:0-16572 GCA_013214265.1 Saprospiraceae bacterium
GCTAGGAGATGCTCTGGATCATTGGGGTTAATCCAGAGAGCGTGATTATCAACGTGTTTATTTTCCTCACCTACACGTTGGAATGTTTTTCCGCCATCATCGGTATATTGCATGTAGGTTTCCATAGCATACACACGATGTGGGTCCACCGGGTCGGCGACGATTTCCTGATAATAGAGCCCTGCTGTACTGAAGGCACTTTGCCGTTGCCAGCTGGCTCCTTCATCGGTAGACTTATAAAAACCACCCTTTCCCTGTGCAGCTTCCACTATGGCATAGGTAAAACTGGGGTTAGCCGGAGAAATGGCTAAGCCAATTCTGCCTAAATCTACTCCAGGGAATCCGTTTTGTGATTTATACCAGGTTTCACCTCGATCGGTACTTTTATACAATGCTGAACCAGGACCTCCTCCAAAATAAGTAAATACATGCCTTCGGCGTTGATAAGCAGCAGCGAATAAAACATTAGGGTTGGTAGGATGCTGAACCATCTGGCTTACACCGGTATGTTCGTCAATCTGGAGCGTATTACGCCATGTTTCACCACCGTCATCAGATATGAATACACCTCTTTCTCCACCTTCACTCCACAAAGGCCCCATGGCAGCTACATATACTCTTTCGGAAAGTTCCGGATCAACGATAATAGAGCCTATATGGTTTGATGATTTGAGCCCCATATTTTTCCAGGTTTGGCCACCATCCAATGATTTGTAGACGCCATCACCATAAGCTACACTTCGTTGGCCGTTATTTTCTCCGGTACCAACCCAAACGGTATTGGGATTATGTGGACTTAATGTCACACAGCCGGTTGAATAGCTAGACTGGCTATCAAAGAGTGGGGTAAAGGTTGTTCCTCCGTTTTCCGTTTTCCATACACCACCAGAGGCAACGGCGACATAGTACTTTTTAGGATGCTCAGGATGTACTGCAAAATCAGCAACTCTTCCTGAGGTTATCGCTGGACCTACACTTCGAAATTTTAGTCCCGAAAGGCCTACATCCTCTAGTTTGATTGTTTCTTGTTTGTCTTGAGCCCAGAGTGCTCCCACCAATAAAATGGCAATGAATGATGCAAGTAGACGCATAGTTTTTTGTTTTTGCTTACGCAAAAGATACCAAAAACACAGCGGGTTTTGTAGCGTACAATCCCGCCAAGTATTTGTAACTTATAGAAAATACCATTCTTATGAGACAGTTTAGTTGGATTGTTGCTTGTTGTGTTTTTTGCCTTTGTTCCTGCACTGATGATATGCCTCCCGCTTCTTATGGCGCTTTGCCTACTGATCGTCATATGGCTTGGCATGAGATGGAATACTATGCTTTTGTACACTTCAATATGAATACATTTTCGGGCGAGGAATGGGGGCATGGCGAAGAACCACCATCATTATTTGATCCTACTGAGCTCGACACTCGGCAGTGGGCACAAGTTGCAAAAGAGGCCGGATTGAAAGGGATTGTATTCACGGCTAAGCATCATGACGGTTTTTGTCTTTGGGATTCCCAGTACACAGAGCACGATGTTGCGAGTAGTCCTTGGAAAAATGGTAAGGGTGACTTGTTAGAAGATCTAGCGGAAGCTTGTAAGGAATATGGGCTTAAAATGGGGGTCTATCTATCTCCTTGGGATCAGAATAGTCCTGTCTATGGTACGGAAGGCTACAACGAATACTTCATGAACCAGCTAGAAGAGGTACTAACCCAGTATGGTGATATCTTCGAGGTGTGGTTCGATGGCGCGGTGGGTCCGGAATATAAAGGTATGCAACCTTACGATTGGGATGGATTTATTGCTAAAGTAAGAGAACATCAGCCCGAGGCTGTAATATTCAGTGACGCTGGTCCTGATATCCGATGGGTAGGGACTGAAAAAGGGTTTGCAAATCCAACCAATTGGTCGACTCTCAATCGAGATGAGTATTACCCTGGAACACCTCGGTACTTGGAATTAAGATCAGGTAATCAGAATGGATCGCACTGGTTACCAGCAGAAGTGGATGTGTCGATTCGCCCGGGTTGGTATTATCATGCAGATGAAGATGAACAGGTGAAAAGTGCAGATCATCTGGAGTGGATTTATTATAATTCTGTTGGTCGTAATGGTAACTTATTGTTGAACCTTCCTGTTGATAGAAGAGGTTTAGTTCATGAAAATGATGTTGCAGCATTGATGGCTCTACGTGAGCGACTTGATGCTACATTTACCGATAATAAAGCAGCTTTCGCAAAAGTATCGGCCAATACCTCACGTGGCAACAGCCGATTATTCTCCCCAATTCATTTAAATGATGGGCATGACAGTACCTATTGGGCTACAAATGATAGGGACACGACGGCTCAGATTCAGCTAAAATGGGCGTCACCCCAAACCTTCAATATTATTGAATTGGAGGAGTATATCCCTTTGGGACAGCGTATTGAGTCATGGGAAGTTGATGCTTTTCAAAATGGAGAATGGCAAGTTCTGGGTCGGGCGACAACTGTTGGTAATCGGCGATGGATGCGTATACCTAAGGTTTCTACAGATCGGTTGCGCATTCGAATAACGGATGCGATGGCGGAATTAGTGGTTCGGGAAATAGGTGTCTACCATCGACCTCATGACAATTTTTTGTTGGAGTCCAAAACAGAATTTGATGAACGTATGAGCTGGTGGCGGGATGCGAAATTTGGGATGTTCATTCACTGGGGCGCTTATGCTGTTCCTGCTGGACGTTATAAGGGAAAAACAGTTTCGGGAATTGCTGAATGGATAATGTATAGCGCCAATATTCCTGTCTCGGAATATGAAACTTATGTAAGTGAATTTAATCCAGTTGCGTTTGATGCTCAAGAGTGGGTTCAAATTGCTAAATCGGCAGGGATGGAATACATAGTGATTACTTCCAAACACCATGATGGTTTCAGTATTTGGGATTCGGAAGTTACGGAGTATGATATCATAGATGCAGCGCCTTATGGACGTGATATTCTAAGCGCACTGAAAGAGGCTTGTGACGAGGAGGGTATTCGTTTAGGGTTCTATCATTCTATTATGGACTGGCATCACCCAGATGCAAATAAGGAATCTTTTGCTGCGTATCGCGATGCTTATATGATACCTCAACTGGAAGAGTTGATTGCTAACTATGACCCTGATATTCTCTGGTTTGATGGGGAGTGGATTGAAGAATGGGACGAGCCTCAGGGTAAAAACTTATATCAGAAAGTACGTTCACTAAAACCCAATATTCTGATCAATAACCGGGTAGGTAAGGGACGTCAGGGTATGCAGGGTATGAATCGCGGGCATGAATATGTGGGTGATTTTGGTACACCCGAGCAGGAAATACTGGATTATGGTTCGGCAGAATTGGACTGGGAATCTTGTATGACTATGAATGATAGTTGGGGCTATAAGTTAGATGATGAGAACTGGAAATCGGAAGAAATCCTCATACATAACTTGGTGGATGTAACGGCTAAAGGAGGTAATTATCTTCTTAATGTAGGACCAGATGCCAAGGGCCTGATTCCTACGCCCAGTGTGGAACGTTTACAGGCTATGGGGGAATGGTTAACCATTAATAAGGCTGCGATTAAAAATACGTCTATGTGGACGCAATGGCATGAGGGGGAAACTATTCGATACACACAAGGTAAAGATGGGTGTATATATGCAATAACGCTGGTTTGGCCAAGCGAATATTTACTGCTTAAGTATATTCAACCCGAAGCTGGATCCACAATAGAATTACTAGGGTATGATGGGGAAATTGAATGGTCATTCGATCCAGAGGAGGGATTACGTATTCTTATACCGGATCGAGAAAATGTTGGGTGTGATTATGCATGGGTTTTTAAAATACAAGGAAAAGGAGCTACTGTATCGGAATCACCAATTATTGTAGGTGAAAAAAACGAACCCCTAAAGACAGAAATTTTCACAGATAAAATGATGGTATCTATGGTTGCGCCTGACCCTAGTGCATCGATTTATTACACAACAGATGGTACAGAGCCAAGCCCTGATAAAGGTTTAAAATATGAGGGCCCTATCTCAATATATGAAACAACGGATTTACAAGTGATAGCAAAAAGTGAAGGTGCTATTTCAAGCTTAGTGTCTTCGGTATCGGTATCTAGATCCAAGTATAATGGTCTGAATTTGAAAGAAGCGTATGCTTTACAATATGATGGAGGTGGAGATTTGGGTTTAGTAGATGGTCGGACGGGTGATACAAACTTTAAGCATATGGCCTGGCAGGGCTATGAGGGTGTCGATTTGATTGCTACAATTGATCTTGGAAATACAAAAGAAATCAGTCAGATGGAGATTCGTTTTTTACAAGATTTAGGGCCATGGATTTTCCCTCCAAAGGAGGTTCGCTTTTTGGTGTCGAAGGATGGGGTAAGTTTTCGGGAAGTAAAGATTGAACAATTTAACATACCAACATCTCAAGATGGGCCGGTAATCCATAATGTGGTAACTTCTTTTGAACCAACTGAGGCAGCATATGCTCGTATTGTTGCACGTAATGTGGGCACTTGTCCTGATTGGCATCCAGGTGCAGGTGGTAAAGCGTGGATGTTTGCCGATGAACTGTCGGTAAAATAGTTGAGCAATTAAAAAAAAAGGACTCGGAGAGTTATTCCAGAGTCCTTCAGTTTTATATAAACGGTTATTTATTACATATTACGTCGGTATTGGCCACCAACATCATAAAGCGCGTTCGTGATTTGACCTAAGGAACACACTTTAGTAGCTTCCATTAATGCTGTAAAAATATTCTGGTTGTTGATGGCAGTAATTTGCAGTTCTTTTAGGTATTCTTGTCCTTGGTAAGTAAAAGCAGTTTGCAATTTATTTAGGGTTGCAATCTGATCTTCTTTTTCCTGTGTTGTTGCCCGGATCACCTCATCGGGAACGACGGTTGGTGATCCCTCTTTATTAAGGAAGGTGTTGACACCAATAACAGGTAGTTTCCCACTGTGTTTCAAGGATTCGTAGTATAGACTTTCCTCTTGGATCTTACCTCGTTGGTACATAGTTTCCATAGCTCCTAGTACACCCCCACGCTCAGTAATGCGATCAAACTCCATTAATACAGCTTCCTCCACCAGATCAGTGAGTTCCTCAATGATAAAACTACCTTGTAAAGGGTTTTCATTTTTAGTGAGGCCTAATTCATGATTAATAATCATTTGGATGGCTACTGCTCTTCTAACACTTTCCTCAGTTGGTGTTGTGATGGCTTCATCATAAGCATTAGTATGCAATGAATTACAGTTGTCGTAAATGGCATACAGTGCTTGGAGGGTCGTCCGGATATCATTAAATGCAATTTCCTGAGCGTGAAGGGAACGTCCTGACGTTTGAATATGATATTTCAGTTTTTGAGAACGTTCGTTTGCACCATATTTATTTTTCATGGCTTTGGCCCATATTCTTCGGGCAACACGTCCGATAACGGCATACTCTGGATCAACGCCATTGCTAAAGAAAAACGAAAGGTTAGGTGCAAAGTCATTAATATTCATTCCTCGGGAGAGGTAATATTCTACGAAGGTAAAGCCATTGGCTAGTGTGAAGGCTAATTGAGAGATAGGATTAGCTCCTGCTTCTGCTATATGATATCCTGAAATGGAAACACTGTAAAAATTTCTGACCTGGTGATCAATGAAATACTGCTGGACATCACCCATTAGTTTGAGAGAGAATTCTGTACTGAAGATGCACGTATTTTGTGCTTGATCTTCTTTCAGAATGTCAGCTTGAACGGTTCCTCGTACAGCTGCGAGAGCTTTTTCTTTGAGAGATTCGTAGACCTCAGGATCAAGTATTTGATCTCCGGTTAGGCCCAGTAGAAGAAGGCCTAAACCATTATTTCCATCGGGCAAGTCACCATTATAGACAGGACGAGGTAGCCCGTGGTCATCATATAGTTCTTTCTTTTTGGCTTCGACGCGATCTTCCAGATTATGTTCATGAATATAGCGTTCACACTGTTGGTCGATAGCTGTATTCATAAAGAAAGCTGTCATTGTAGCGGCAGGTCCATTTATTGTCATGGAGACAGAAGTCCTGGGATTGCATAGGTCAAAGCCACTATATAGTTTTTTAGCATCGTCGAGGCAACAAATACTTACCCCAGAGTTGCCAATCTTACCATAAATATCAGGGCGATGATCGGGGTCTTCGCCGTATAGGGTAACGGAGTCAAAGGCCGTAGAGAGCCTTTTGGCAGGCATACTCTGAGACAGGTAATGAAAGCGGCGATTCGTTCGTTCGGGACCACCTTCTCCGGCAAACATTCGGGTTGGATCTTCACCCTGTCGTTTGAATGGAAATACGCCGGCGGTATATGGGAATTCACCGGGTACATTTTCTTGTAAAACCCATCTTAGAATTTCCCCCCAATCCTGGAACTTAGGCAGTAGAACCCGTGGAATTTTTGTGTGGGACAATGACTTTGTAAATGTGGGTACTCTTATTTCCCGTGATCTTACTTTGTAGACAAACTCTTCTGCACTGTATTGGTCTTTTTTGTCTTGCCAAGTTTCAATGACACGCTTACAATGTCCGTCAAGTTCAAGTTCTAACTCATTGTATGTTTTCTGCAGTCCATTGAGCAAGGTGTCCTTGGATTCTATATTGGTTTGTTCTTGCAGGGTTTCGATACTTTGAGCTAGTCCAAAAAGCTTACGGGCAATACGTACTTGTTTCTCTACCCACCGGTCATAAAAACGATTATTCTCAGAAATTTCGGATAGGTACCGAGTTCGATGAGGAGGGATAATAAATATCTTTTCGCTCATCTCTTTGCTTATGGCAAATGAAGAGGATAAATGTTGGGCTTGTGTACGTTCTACCAAAGTGTCCATGACACAGCGATATAAGGTATTCATACCTGGATCGTTGAACTGGGACGCAATGGTACCAAAAACGGGCATTTGCTCTAGATTTTTATCAAAAAGTTGATGATTTCGCTGGTATTGTTTGCGTACATCCCTGAGGGCATCGAGTGCGCCACGTTTATCAAACTTATTCAATGCAATTAGGTCGGCAAAATCGAGCATGTCGATTTTCTCGAGTTGGGTAGCTGCCCCGTATTCTGGAGTCATTACATATAATGAAACATCAGAGTGATCAATAATTTCGGTATCAGACTGTCCAATACCCGAGGTTTCCAGAATAATAAGATCGTATTGTGCGGACTTTAGAATATTGACAGCATCCTGAACGTGCTTACTTAGGGCGAGGTTTGATTGTCGAGTAGCTAATGAACGCATGAAAACCCTAGGGTGATTTACGGAGTTCATACGGATTCGATCTCCAAGTAGTGCACCACCTGTTTTTCTTTTAGATGGATCAACGGAAATAACAGCGATGGTTTTATCATCGAAATCCATTAAAAATCGGCGTACTAGTTCATCTACTAAGCTGGATTTACCTGCACCGCCTGTACCTGTAACCCCCAGAACAGGGATAGTTTTAGTATTTAATTCTGACTGAATACTGCTTAGCCAGTGCTGATTTTTGCTGGGAAAATTTTCTGCTGCTGAAATGAGTCTTCCTAGGGCGTATTTATTTTTTTCTTTATAGGAGGTGAGTTCTCCATTGACGTGATTACCTATGGGATAATCGCATTGTTTTAACACATCATTGATCATTCCTTGAAGTCCCATATTACGGCCATCATCTGGAGAGTAAATACGGGTTATACCATAGTCGTGTAGCTCTTGGATTTCTTCTGGCAGAATGGTTCCGCCGCCTCCACCAAATAATTTGATATGTCCTGCTCCTCTTTCGTGTAGAAGATCATGCATATACTTAAAAAATTCTGTGTGACCACCTTGATATGAGGTAATGGCTATGCCTTGAACATCTTCTTGGATGGCAGTATCAACGATATCTTGTACGGAGCGGTTATGGCCCAGGTGAACAATTTCAGCACCTGAGCTTTGCATAATGCGGCGCATTATATTTATAGCTGCATCATGGCCATCAAAAAGGGACGCAGCAGTAACAATACGGACTTTGTTCGTTGGCTTATAAGGCGCAATCGTATCCATAGCGAGTATTTTGGTTTTGTTGTGGTTTGGTATTGGTTGTTTAGGGCTGCAAAGATACAAATTATAAGTGTTGTATGCTTTGCACTACTTCAGATAGTTCACTGAGGATCATGGCGGTTGCCCCCCAAATTGTTTTTCCTTGAATATCAAAATAAGGGACATTTTGAAGGGTAATTTGTGGGTTAATTTTAAGATTCTTGACCTTTTGGTTCCCTGCTATTAGAAAATCATTTAAAGGAACTTCCAAGATAGACTTGACTTCTTGTAACTCTGGTGTGAATACGGGATGGGTGTCTGTAAATCCTACGAAGGGATGGACCAGAAAGTTACTCACGGGTATGTAAAGGGATGTAAGAGACCCAAGTAAGTGGGTATTCTGGATTATGACTCCTACCTCTTCATGCGCTTCTCGTAAAGCGGTAAAGGCTAATGAATCATCAGTTTGGTCGTAACGTCCTCCGGGTAGACTAATTTGTCCACTGTGCCGATCTCCGGAGTTTGTTACCCGTTCGATAAGAACAATGTACCATTGATGTTTGCGAGGATATAATAATGCAAGTACACTGGCCATTTTAGCATTTTCGGGGGTGGGTTTTGCTTCATGCCTTGCGACATGGGCCATGCGCAGTTGAGCCTCAATCCCGGGAAGAGGGTTTTGGAGTGACGTTTTAAGGTTTTTTATGAACGAGGACTGGGCGTTGGTTAACATGTATATTCCTCTAACTTGTTCTAACTAATTATAAAACGATGTTTTCCTGATTAAGGTTTGTGTGGATTGAGTAAATAGTAGGAAGCCCCACCGATTTTTTTTTCGGTGGGGCTTCGCAAATGCAAAAGTTAATTTAGTCTTTTGTATTAGAAACTTGTAGGTATTTTTCCAAAGCCATGGTCATAGAAGGTGTTTCCTTACTCGGAGCTTTGATATTAGCCGTTAGGCCTCGATCTTCTACTGCTTTGGTTGTCGTGTTCCCAAACACAGCAATTCTAGTTTCTGATTGCTCGAAATCAGGGAAGTTATCATAAAGTGATTCGATACCCAAAGGACTGAAAAATACTAAGATGTCATATTTTACATCACTGAGATCACTCAGATCAGAACTTACGGTACGATACATCATTGCATCCTGCCAATCATAACCATGCTGGTCGAGGTATGCACAAACTACTTTAGCTCCTAAGTTTGAACATGGAAGTAGGAATTTCTCGCTTTTATTCTTTTTGAGTGACGTTTCCAGATCATCAATTCTGCGTTTCCCTACAAAAACTTTACGCTTGCGATAAACGATAAATTTTTGAAGATACAAAGCAATTGCTTCGGACAGGCAAAAGTACTTTGTATCCTGTGGCATGGTGATCCGGAGTTCCTCACAGATTCTAAACAAGTGGTCCACGGAGTTCTTACTGGTAAGAATAATTGCGGTATACTCGTCAGGTTTAATTTTCTGCTTACGGAATTCTTTTCCTGTAACTGGTTCTACATGAATGAATTGGCGCCAGTCTATCTGGAGACCATATTTTTTTTCCAGTTCATAGTAAGGAGAGCGTTCCGGCTTGGGTTGGGAGACCAGTATGGATTTTACGCGCTTAAAAGATTCTTTTTTCGCTGTGCCATTTACTGCCATCTACTAAGGTTTTGGTCTGCGTAGTACTCTTACCTTCAAATTATAACTGATTAGAAATCAGCTTCCAAATAATTAAGGCAGGAGCAATTTCGATGGTGCAAATATACAAGAAAAAGTGAAAAGAGAATATGCTTACTTTCCGGTTCGCTATAAGTAATGCTCTTAGGGTACGAAAAACATATAACAAACCAACTATGGCAGCTGCCAAATAAACTACGCTTTGCGCTATATTTTGAGGGCCATAAGTCAATAGTAAATTGATCGGAACCAAGGCAAGTCCGAGGACGATACTAAAGATGGTTATCAAAAAGCGATATCTAAACATTTCGTTAGCGACAGGGAAAATAAATCCTACGATTCCAATTAAAAGGAATTTTAACAAAAAAATGACGATTATGACTCCAGTCAAAATGCCTAACCAGTTATATGACCCTAGGAAAGATGGATTTCCATTGTCCGAAGTTAAGTGAAATAAAAGCAAACCGGCATTTAAGAAGAAAAGGGAAAGTAACAAAGTAAATGACAGGTGTCCTCTGGCTATCCGTTCTCTGAAAAGTTGATTGAATAAGTTATCACTTGTAAAAGCCTGTAATACTTTGAAGATTGTACCTCTGAGTAGGGTTACGAGAGAAGCAAGTAAAAGCAATTGGAAGATAGTGATAGAGAAATAGAACCGATCTTTACCATTAGAAACTAAAGGTTTAATTTCAGGTATAGGTTCTGACCTTCTTACCGTAATATTAGCCCCAGGAGTAATATCGAAAGGATTACCAGTACCTACCGTTTCTTCCGTATCATTAACTATAGGTTGTTGGGGTAGTCTTGGCGTTATTTCGAATGGGTTAGTGTTTTGGCTAATCCCAGTAAGAGGAGCAATAAGCCAGATAATGATTAACCAACTTGTGATTCTGGTCTTCATGCCCGTAAATGTAGAAAAATACATTTACAGAAACGAGATATAAATAGCTAATCTGCTTTTATTAGTTTTTTCAATTAGGGCATTAAAAAGTAGTTAATAAGCTGTTAATCAATTGTAGGGGTGTACTTTATTCTCTTATGTTTGGTCTTAATTATGCATAGTAGTCAAATAGTACGGGTAATTATTTTAGGGGCTTTAGCTGTAGTAGGTATTCTTGGTATACAATCCTACTGGGTATATACAACTTGGGATTTAAATCAGGAGGAGTTCAAGCAAAAAGTTGTTTTAGCACTCTACAGAACCGCTTCGTCTATTGCTAAAGTAAACGAATCTGATCTTCCAGCACGAGATATTATCAAACAAAGAACGAGTAATTACTATATCGTTAATATTGATTCAGAAATTGATGCTGGAATGCTTGAGTTTTATCTCCGACGTGAATTAGAATCTTTGGCGCTGAATATTGATTTTGAATACGCTATTTATGATTGTGATAGCGAGCAAATGGTATACGGAAACTACTGTCATTATGCACCACAAATTGATGAATCGATTACGCCAACATCCCTTCCAAAGTATTCGAGTAGCTTCAATTATTACTTTGGTGTAAAGTTTCCTACTCGTTCGGGTTACCTATTTGATCAGATGCAATTGGCCATTTTATTTTCGGGTATTTTATTGTTGACACTCATATTTTTTGGATACTCGGTTTCGGTGATCTTAAGACAGAAAAGGTTGTCTGAAATGCAAAAAGCTTTTATCAATAATATGACCCATGAGTTTAAAACACCATTGTCAACCATTCGAATATCAACAGATGTATTCTTACGCTCATCACCTATTCAGTCAGATCCTCGTTTGGCTAAGTATGCTCAAATTATAAGTGATCAACACAAGCGACTTACGAATCAGGTGGAGCGGGTTTTACAAATGGCTCGAATTGATCGGAAAAAAGTTGATTTGAAAATTGAAAAACTGGCTATTAATGAAATTCTGCTGACGGTGTTGTCAAATGAACAAGTTAGAATTCAGAAAAAAGGAGGAGATCTTCAAAAAAATCTAATTAAGCCTTCTCCAATTATTCGAGCTGATGCCTTTCATTTTAGTAATATTTTGCATTGCTTGATCGACAACGCTGTAAAATATAGTACGGGACGGCCCAATATAGCCATCACGACAATTCAGGATAATGGGCAGGTAATACTCGCTATAGTGGATGAAGGGATCGGGATTGCAAAAGACTATCAAAATAAGGTTTTTGAACAATTCTTTAGGGTACCCACGGGTAACATACATAATGTGAAAGGATTTGGACTTGGCTTGTATTACGTAAAGCAAATTTGTCTGGCACACCGATGGAAACTTAAACTGGAAAGCGTCCCAGAAAAAGGGACAGAAGTACAAATTATGATACCTACTATTGATTTTAAAACTAAGGAAATATGACTACTAAATCCCAATTACTATACGTTGAAGATGATGAAAGTTTGCGGTTTGTAACGACTGATAATCTGGAGGAGCGCGGTTATGCCCTCACTTGTTGTAGTAATGGTAGAGAGGCTATAGAAATTTTAAAAGATAGAAAATTTGATCTTTGCATATTGGATGTAATGCTTCCTGAGGTTGATGGTTTTAAGGTTGCTGAAGAATTAAGGAAAACAGATCAACAAACACCTATTTTATTTTTGACGGCCAAGTCCTTGGAGGAGGATCGAATTCATGGCTTACAAATCGGTGGAGATGACTATCTCATTAAGCCTTTCAGTATGGAAGAATTGGCGTTGAAAATTGACATCTTTTTGCGTCGCCGCCATGTGGTTACTGAATTTTCCTCTTCTGGATACCGGTCTATTGGGCGATATAGATTTCAATATGAAAACCTATCATTGAAAAATGGGAATGATGAGAGACGACTCACACAGCGTGAGGCTGACCTTTTGAAATATTTTCTGGATAGGCCAGATCAATTGTTGCGTAGAGGTGATATTCTAGAGTCGGTTTGGGGTCAAGACGATTATTTTCTAGGTAGGAGTCTAGACGTATTTATTTCTCGCCTACGAAAATACTTAAAGCATGAAGAAGCAGTAAAGATCGAAAACATCCATGGGATAGGGTTTAGAATTCACCTTCCATAGAGTCAATAATAAGACAGGATGTAGTAATAAATTTTGCGTAACCGCTTAAACAGCTTACATTTGCATGGTTTTTGGCGGACTGTTAAATGCGCCGGAATCGAATTATCGCACAAAAAAATAACATTAACTTTGCAATCCTTTGGGTTACAGTAGGTTAATCATTAGGGTTAGGGGTTGCTGAATTGATTAAATATCGTAGAGAAGATGGCTTTAATTAGTACAATTCGTAAACAAGGTTCTTGGGTCTTGATCATCCTTATCGCATTAGGCTTAGGAGGTTTCATAATTCAGGATATGTTTTCAGGTGGTCCTTCTCAGTCTTTGGGAGGCCAAGCACCACTTGGTAAAATAAATGGAGAGAAACTTGATATTAACGAGTTTAACAGAACAGAGAGTATTCTTTACTCTGGATCTGCGGGTGACATTTATTCCCGAAGGAATTCACTGTGGAACTATTACATTGAGAAAGTACTTGTGGAAGAGGAATCGCAGGCACTAGGATTAGGTGTTGGTAAAACGGAGTTAAATGATTTACAATTTGGTCCACAGCCTAGCCCTGTTATTGCTCAGCGGTTTATGGATCCGAATACAGGTCAGCTAAATTTTCAACAGCTAAGTCAGATTCGTAGCCAGATTCAATCAGGGCAATTTACAGATCCTAACATCCGTGCTTACTGGCGTATTCAGGAAACTGAAATTGTTAAAGAACGTCTGCAAAGTAAGCTTACTTCCATGGTTACCAAAGGCTTATATACTCCGAAGTGGATGGCTGAAATAGGGCATGCCGACCAAACACAGTCTTTTGAGGTTGAATTGGTACGCATTCCTTTTGATGAGGTGGATAATTCTGAAGTTGGCCTTGTAGATGGCGACTATCAAAACTATATTGATCAGCGTGCTAGTGTCTACAAGCGTGACGAAGAGGCTCGGCGCTTGGATTATGTAGTGTTCAATGTTGCGCCAACTAGCGCAGACTCGGTTGCTATTCGTGAGGATTTATCGCAGCTGAAAGAAGAATTTATTGTTGCTGATAACGATACAAATTTTGTACAACGTAATCAGGGCGTACTAAATTCAAATTATTTAAAGGCGGAGCAGGTTTCCCCTTTAATTACAGATATATTAACTTCTTCTTCAGTAGGTACTGTGTATGGTCCTTACTTGGAGAGTGGCTCGTTCAATTTGGTGAAATTGATTGACCGTAAAATTATTCCTGATTCCGTTGAGTCTCGTCATATCCTCATGCGCGCGCAGAGTCAGGAAGAATTGGTTACGAATATGGGTAAAATTGATAGTATCAAGACGGCGTTAGAAGAAGGAGGTGAGACGTGGGATGCTATGAATGAAAAGTATAATCAAGATTTTGCTGCAAAAGCACAGGGTGGAGATTTAGGTTATGTAGCGCAAGATGCTATGGTTAAACCTTTCAATGATCTTATCTTTTTCGATGCTGAGATAGGTGAGTTAAAAACAGTGATCACTCAGTTCGGAATTCATCTTGTGGAGGTTACAGGAAAGAAATTCGAGACAAATGAAGAAGGTCTCAGGCTTGCTTTTATCAGTCGTAATATTGTTCCGAGTGAAGAAACACAAAAAGCACGTTTTGATGATGCCTTGACGTTCCTGAGTGAACAAAATAATCTAGCATCTATGACGCAGGCTGCCGAGGCAGCGAGTGGACTGAATATAATTACGGCAAGTCCTGTTCAGGAGAACGATTTTATTGTTAGCGCTCTAGGTACCGGTCAGGCGTCACGCGATATGATTCGTTGGGCCTTTGATGCCAAGACTGGCGATATATCCTCTGAGATCTATGTATATACAGATGATCAGTTGTATTTTGATAATAAATATGTTATCGCGGCTCTGAAAACGATTCAAAAACCAGGTATGCCTAAGCTGGATGAAATACGTTCAGATATTGAACAATTGGTTATGAATCAGAAAAAGGGAGAATTACTGGCTAAGCAGGCAGGAGGTAAAGACCTGCAAAACTTAGCCGAGGAATTTGACGTTTCAATCGATACAGCCCTGAATCTTACTTTCAATACTTCTTTTGTTCCAAATTTAGGTGATGAGCCAAAACTGCTTGGGGCATTGGTGAATTTGGAACAGGGTGAAATGACACAGCCCATTGTTGGGAATAGTGGTGTTTTTGTTGCTCGTGTGGTAAAGAAATCTATACCTTCAGCAATTACGAATTATGCGCAACTTCGACAGCAACTGTCCTCAAGCATCAGATCACAGGTTGGAGGTCAACTTATGGAGGCTATGAGAGCTGATGCGAAGATTGTAGATAATCGCTCTGTATATTACTAGGCAAGTAGTGATTTATTCTATTTGCTTTAAGAAGCTCTGACCTGTTAATTTCTAGCATGCCAGAGCTTTTTTTATCACGATGGATTTGACAGAAGTGAAAGAAAACTTTTAGTTTTTTTTTACATCTTTGAATCTAAATTTCACTTAACAACAAAAAACAAAAGCAAAATGGCTGAAGTCCAGAATGCCGGCCGCAAAGGATACTGCTTAATGATTGGGTTCATTGGTGCTCTTCTATTCGTTGCGCTCATCGTTTACATATACAATTATAACTTCAAGTTTATCCCAGGTGTAGGTTAACTACAATCTAAATTATGTAATCGACAAAGAAAGCCCTTATCGTACTAACGATAAGGGCTTTCTTTGTTAGCGTATTGGGAATATACTCAATTAGAAGCATACATATCATCAATTTCGGATGCATGCTTTCTGCGGATCACTCTCCTTTTAAGTTTGAGGGTAGGGGTGAGCTCTCCTTCTGATTGATCCTCTTTTATTGGTTCCCAAGTTGTGGCAATAAGTTTAAACTTTTTAATCTGTTCGATATGGCTGAAACGTGGATTTTCATCATCGATGATTGCCTGATACTTTTCAATAACATCAGGATGTTGAAGCACTTCACCTAGCGAGGTCCATGCCACATTATTGTGGTCACACCAGTCTTTTAATGCTTCTTCACCTGGAACTATTAAAGCAGATACGAACTTTTTTTGTTCGCCTACTACCATAATTTGCTCGATTAAAAAGTGTTCTTTTAGTTTATTTTCGATGGGGGCTGGAGCTACATATTTTCCACCTGAGGTTTTTAGTAACTCTTTTTTCCGATCTGTAATTTTTAGGAAAGGTACACCGTCTGGACCATGTATTAATTTTCCGATATCACCTGTATGAAACCACGTTTTACCGTCGATTTCCTTCATAACATCTTGCGTTTCCTTTGTTTTATTGTAGTATCCCATCATTATATTAGGGCCATGTGCTAAGATTTCCCCTTCATCTGGGCCATAGATACCTTGTGGGTCTTCGTCAATTTTAAGTTCAACATTACTTAATGCGGGGCCTACTGTTCCCAGCATAGCACCACCGGGAGTGTAACGGCCGATTGCCAAGCCAGGAGATGTTTCAGTAAGGCCATAACCTTCACGTATAGGAATGCCAGCGGCAGAAAAGACTTGTGCGATTCGGGTAGACAAAGGAGCTGCACCTGAAAGGACACCTTTTATATGGCCACCAAGTGCGTCCCGCCACTTACTAAAAATAACCTTATCTGCAATAGCCCATTTGACCTTATTAAACCCGCTTGGGGCCATGTCATACTTGTAGGAATTGGTTAAGTTGAGAGCCCAAAAGAAAATACGACGAGGGAGTCCATCCAGATCTAGACCTTTGTTAATAATCTTTTCATAAACCTTTTCTAAAAGCCTTGGAACCGTAGTAAAAAAGTGTGGTTGTATGGCTTGTAGATCACCTTCTTCGCCACCCAAATTATCCGTACCTGTAAAGGTCACACTGACGG
>JABSSK010000034.1:16582-20868 GCA_013214265.1 Saprospiraceae bacterium
ATAGGATCCTGTTCGTTCAAATATGTGGCAGATAGGTAGAAAACTTAATGCTTTATCTCCCGAGGAAATTGGAAAAACTTCCTGAACGGCAAAGACGTTTGATACAATATTATGATGGTTTAACATGACCCCTTTGGGGTTACCGGTTGTTCCTGATGTATAGATGAGTGTGGCGAGGTCTTCAGGTTTTACATTGTTCATTCTTTCCTGTACCGGCGAAAGGTCACCTTCTTTAAAAAGGTCTTTCCAATGCGGCCGACCATCTTGCTGGTCAAATGTGTATATAGCTTTTAAAGATGGGACTTGAGCTTGGGCTTTCTCTACCTTTTCGTAAAGGTCACCTATCCCAACAAAACAGAAGCTTACCTTTGCATCATTAAAGATGTATTCATATTCTGATGGGCTGATCGTAGGATAAACAGGAACATTGATGGCACCTATTTGCTGAATGGCAATATCCAGTACTACCCACTCTGGGCGATTTTGATAAACGGCAACGGCTATTCTGTCACCAGGTTGGATGCCTAGATCTAATAAACCTAAGCTTAGCTGGTTGGATAGGTTAATCATATCATCCGTACTATAGTAGTACCATTCGCCATTTTGGCGACCACCAAATGCTTTTTCAAGAGGATAGTTCTCTTTTTGGTAGTAAATAAAATCGAAAAGTCTTGTAATCTCCATTTTTAATTTTTCCATTCAACAATAGTCCAAATAAAATGCGTTTGGAAAATAAGGTAAATAATTAAGATTGTATTGCCTTCTTCTATCTTATCTTTATTCAGCGTAATAAATCTGTAATTATGTTATTTCGAATACTTTTTTTGGCTTTCATTTCCTGTTCTATGACGATTGGATTGCTTTCTTGCGCCTCCGATTCCGGTGCTGATTTAGAACCAGCTAATCCAATTATTGGCGATTGGTATGTTGAACAAGCTATATCTCGTGGTATTGTTGTGAAAGGGCCCCCTGAAAAAGTAAAGGATGTTAGCTTTTTAAGTATTTATTCCGATGGAACTTATGAGAGTAGGGGTTACATTTTCGACATTCGACGAGGAAAGTATACATGTGATACAGCTACATCAATACTCACTTTAGACAATCAAGCTACCTCTTCTGGTGACCGACTATTTAAATATGAATTAATCGAAGGAGGTAAATTAATGCTCTCCAATACTGAAAATGGTCAGTCAGGAACAATTATGATCGAATTGTCGTCGGAGAAACCAGCAATTCTTCAGTAGGAGAAGGTTTATTTTGTTATTTGCCTAATCTTTTTTGGCTTGTTGATCTGCTTTTCAAAAGAGGCTATGTAATTGTTAATGCTTTTTCGACTTCGATCACTGAGTAGTTCAAAATTATTGATAACATTTTTAATCATAAGCATCTTCTCTTTCCAATAGGCCACTTCTTGTTGTAATTGTTGATCGGTAGGGTGCATTCCTTTATAAAACCGTTGTCTCACAGATTGGATAGGTAGTCGTTCGTCAGGAACGGCATACGGTGCATTTACAAAGCCGGAGTAATCGAAGTCATAAGGAATGAGTAGTACATCTCCAAGTTTGTTACGCTGGACTAATTTTATATTATGATTGTTTCCTAGGGCCCAATCGGTATTACCAATTAGGTACTGAAAAAGGCTGAATCTTAAAAAGTGTTCATCTTCGAGGGGGTCAGCATATTTAAGAGGCTTTTCGCGAATAGTTCCTTCCAGTCGCTGCACCAATTGTTCTTCAGTTTCGATAATGAAACCATCTCTTTCGTATATTCTGGAGGGATCATTTTCGTCGATCAAGACAACTCGGATCAAATGTACCCTGAAGCTTGCAGGTGTTAAGCAATTGAAAATGCGGTATGCTAAGTACTCCTTTAGTACCATTTGACTAAATCCCGTTGGAGATTTGCATTGCAAGACTAGCTTGTAGATGTTGGAGGTTGTGTCGAGTCCGTTAGCCAGTAGTTGTTTCTTTTTAAATTTGATTCTAATAGGAGGTGGATAGCAGATTTCTTTTCTTGAATTACCACGGGCGCGTATTTTCACATTATAGGCTAGGGTGTCACCTTGGCTATTTGGCAGACTTAGATTGGCATTAAAATAGGGTTCCTCATCTATGGTACGCAGGAAAGATTTTAAATCAACCGTTAATATTAATTGTGAAGGTTCCTGAGATGTTTGACTTAGAGCATCAAAAATAGTCTGGCTGGTCGTCTTACTAAAAAGACAAGTTAGGATAACTAGGGCCAAGATGTGTTTCATATTTAGGGTTAAGATTTTGGGAAAAGTTGGCGGTGCTCCTTGGCATATTTAGCTTTGATCAGGGGTCTTCTTCTTTTAAAAGTGGGTGTGAGCATACCATTTTCAAGTGTCCAAGGTTCTGAAATAAGTTGAAACGTTTTGACTTGCTCTTGATTGTGTAAGCTGAGATTAATTTCTTGAAGTATGGCTTCGTATTTCTTTAGTACTAAAGTATTATGGATCATAAATTCTGGAGCGGTCCAGTGAATGCCTTCTTGTTTGCACCATGTTTCTAAATAAGTAAAATCAGGAACCACCAATGATCCCAGCCATGGTTGATTAAGGCCTAAGATCATAGCTTGGTCGATGAAGGGTGATCTTTCAAACGTTAGCTCCATTCTTCTTACGGCTACGAACCTGCCAGAGGCTGTCTTGAAAACATTTGAGGATCTACCTAAAACATGTAGGAACCGCTTACCTTCGAAGTAGCCCAAATCACCTGTTTTTAGCCATCCGTCGTCTGTAAATGACTGTTTTGTTGCTTCATCATCGTCTAGATACCCTTGCATGATGTTGGGACCTTTTACCTGAATCTCTCCTGCTTTTTCATTTTCTTCAGTCTGGATACGAACTTGTACACCAGGTATGGCAAAGCCGGCTGTCCCAAAGCGAAAACCACCTGGTTCGAAACGGTTACAAGTGACAACAGGTGAAGCTTCTGTTAATCCATATCCTTCCCGTATTTCTATTCGAGCAGCAGAAAAAAGCCGAGCTAGTTCAGGGCGTAATGCAGCAGCTCCGGACATTACACCCTCAATTTTCCCTCCAAGCTGCTTCCTCCAAGTCCTGAAGACCAAAATATTTGCAATGCGTAATTTGAGCCAGTACAATGGCGCAATACGAAAGCGCCCATTGAATGCTTTACCTTGTTTAATAGCCCAGGAAATGACTTTTTTCTGTAAAGGAGAACGCTTGGCGGATTGCCCTTGGATTTCTGAATAAAATCGTTCGAGTACCAAGGGCACGACCGTTAGGTAATGTGGGCGTACTTCTTTCATGTTGGCATAGAGGCGGCTCGGACGTTCAGCAAAATATATGGAGGCACCAACTGCTAGGTACATGTATAGTACCACCCGCTCAAAAATATGACTAAGTGGTAAAAAGCTGATGACTCTTTTGTTATAATATACTGGGACAATAGCAATAACTGATTTCAGGTTACTAATTATATTTTTATGTGTTAACATCACACCGCGAGGAAGCCCGGAGGTGCCAGAAGTAAACAGAATGGTCACGATATCATCTTCATGAATTCCAGCTCTTAGTGTTTGAATATATTCCAGGTTGTCAGAGCTTGGCATTCTTAATAAGGCCTCAAGAGAGGGAATGTCGGGAAGACTTTTAAAGGTTAATACGTATTTAAGGGATAAAACGGACGACCGGAGTGCATGGATATCATTGTAGCCTTCACGATTAGCCGCAAAACAGCATTTAACAGATGCTTTTTTTAGCATATAGGCCAATTCCTCATTGGTTAATCCCACGTGGATCGGCACAACGATAACGCCTATCTGTTGAAGTGCTAAGTCTAGCAGAATCCAGTCCGTACTTCCCCGATCAGCATAAATTGCAGCTCTGTCACCACGGGAAAGCCCCAGTTCTAAAATGGCAGCACTCATTTCATTCATACGCTGAATGCAATCAGAAGTTGACAGCCTTTCCCATTCCATAGGACCACGTTCAACAAGCGCAGCTTTGTTAGGAAAGCGGGCAGCTTGATAATGAAGTAAGTCGAATAGCCGACGAAAATCCATGTTAGTTTCTTAGCGGTTTTTAATAGAGTAGAGACGATTGCTTCGTAAGTGGTTATTCCCCTTCGAACGGTTTAAATCTACTAAAAAACAATGATTATTATTTTAAGATACTTCTTTTGTGTCCCGTTAATCCGCTTCTTGTGTTGGTTCGGATTCCTGTTCTTGCTGGGGTTCAAGATTATCAGCTTTGATGCGTAAGCGTAAAGAGATTAGATCACTAATAATTTTATCTTTTG
>JABSSK010000340.1 GCA_013214265.1 Saprospiraceae bacterium
CCATCCACACACCACAAATTCCCCTTTCGCAATCTCAGACACGACGACATTACCAGTGATTGATCTGGTCAAAGACTACGCGGGCATGCCAGGTGATATACTTACTTTTTTTGCTGAGCGGCAAACTCCAGGAATGGTTATTGAAACTTTTGCTGGTGGTCGGACGAGTGGTCAGGTTGACCAAATGCTTGCGGAATGGAGCGGCAGCAAGCTCATTGTTCTAGCTAGTAGTCTGCGGGGCAGCCGACTTGCTGGTGCATTTCCAAACGATACTTATGTGGTTCTTTCTCGAAACCTACCGGCCAATAAAGCACGTATTCTACTAATGCTGACGCTTACGGTAACCTCAGATCCAGTGAAGATCCAGGCTATGTTTGATCAATTTTGAGTGGTTAGGAATATTTTGATGATATCCCCCTGTAGGGTAAAATGAATACAGGGGATGCTGCCGAAGCACCATCCCCTGTAATTGTCTACATCCAGTTAATACTGGGTAATACTAGAATTAATATCTACGGTAACCTCCGCCACCGCCACCGCGGTTATTTCCTCCACGGAAACCACCACCGCCGCGATTTTCACGAGGTTCTGCCTTTTTTACCACGATGGTACGACCATCAAGCTCTGTGTCATTCAGTTCGTTGATAGCAGCCAATGCTTCTTCATCATTAGGCATTTCTACGAAACCGAAACCTTTTGAACGTCCAGTTTCTCTATCAAAAATGATTTTAGCTGAGGATACTTCCCCAAATTCTTCGAAAGCGTACTGTAAATCGCTCTCTTGTGTGTCGAAGTTTAACTTCGCTACAAAAATATTCATAAAAAAAAATTGAGATACACTAGCTCAACTTAAACTAGCTCCGCAAAGATGCTGGTTTTTTTTCTTTTGCACCCGTTTTTATACATAAACTTTCAAAAAAAATTAGGCCTCCGTTTTTCTCTTACTCGTGCAAGCCGCAAAATTAGCAATTATTCATTCTTAATAACGTACTTCATTTATGCTCATGGGCCTTCCTGCATATAAGCTTTGGCCTATTCCGAGAAAAAGCGCCAAAAACAATATTCCCGAATTTTGCATTACATGACAAAAGCTATCATGATCCGCCTTCTCCTTTTATTGTGCCTTCCACTATTTACGTGGGGGCAGCGCGCTGAAATTACTGATTTTGATCTGGCAGGTGACACCTATCAAACGGACGATAATTGTTTTCGGCTAACAGAAGAAAGGAATTATTCAACTGGTTCCATTTGGTATAAATCCCCAATTGATGTAACTAAACCGTTCAGTATAGAGCTTAGCGTATTATTGGGTTGTCAGGATGATTCGGGAGCTGACGGTATGGTGTTTGTATTTACTGGTGGCCGATACCGGGTTGGATATACCGGAGAAGGAATCGGATTTGCGGGTTTACGGCCTTCGGTTGGTATTGAGATTGATACCTGGCTCAATGAACATTTAAATGACCCGATAGAGGATCATATTGCTATTATGGCTAATGGACGGGTGGGGCATTATAATGATCTAGCTGGACCTTTGGCTATTCCCAATATTGAAGACTGCAAACAGCACCACCTAGCGGTACGCTGGAATCCTGAGACGCAGAATCTTGCCGTAGCGATTGATTATGAGGAGGTCATATCTACTCAGGTCGATTTACTAAATGACATTTTTGGTGGCCGCCCCATGGTGTACTGGGGGGTTACGGCTGCCACTGGTAGATATCATAATTATCACGAAGTGTGTTTTGATCGCTTATCGTGGATTCCTACGTCCAATGATCGAGATGATATTCTGAGGGGACAAGAATAACCCTACTTTCCTACTAGGAAGAAAAAACCCCGGAATGACAAGCATTCCGAGGGTTATAATGTACCCGGAGCGGGACTTGAACCCGCACGGCCCGAAGGCCACAGGATTTTAAGTCCGGCGTGTCTACCAATTCCACCACCCGGGCGTCGGACTTTACACTTGGCAATAAGGGAAACACCGATTATACAAAGTGTGTTCCTTTATTCGTAGCGGATGCAAATGTACAGGCCTTAGCGAATACCTCCAAAAAAAAACGAATAATTCTTCATCCCTCTTTCTAGAAATATCATAACTTCTATGGAAGCTCCATCTATTTTTTATACCTATATTTTTGAGAA
The DNA here is from genome assembly GCA_013214265.1 of Saprospiraceae bacterium. Lineage (GTDB taxonomy): Bacteria > Bacteroidota > Bacteroidia > Chitinophagales > Saprospiraceae > DT-110. The sequence continues at coordinate 2,149 of JABSSK010000340.1, forward strand.
GCAGTTGATATTCAATAATTAGTAAGTTGTGTGGACTGGAATGGCACTTTCTGGCTTGGATCAATAACAAGTAAATATTTATGATTTCCACCCATAGTATCCGGTCAGGCCAATCGCATTTTATGGTGTACACCTTGATTACATGAATGATCTACTTTATTCTTAAAAAAGCCCTATCTTTTAAATCAGGACTTCATTCAAATCAAAATCATCAAATCAAATGAAATGAGCTTAACCAGAAGATATTTTATAAAAAAGAGTTCTTTGGCCACTGCTGGATTCATCTTGGCTTCTAATTCACTCGAGGCCATTGCGGCACATCGAAAGGCGGTCTCACCCAATGATAAAATTCACGTAGGCGTCATTGGCTGCAATGGTATGGGCTGGTCCAATATGCGATCCATGCTAAAAAATGATGTCATTGACTGCATAGCCATCTGTGATGTGGATCAAAATGTATTGGACCGCAGAAGGACGGATGTTCAAAAAATTCAGGGTACAGAGCCTAAGCAGTATCTTGATTACCGCAAGCTCCTAGAGAACAAAGATATCGACGCGGTCATTATCGGTACGCCTGATCATTGGCACTGCCTGCCTATGGTTGAGGGGGTACAGGCTGGAAAGCATGTATACGTCGAGAAGCCCATTGCCAACACCATCGAAGAATGTAACCTGATGGTAGCGGCGGCCAAAAAAACGGGCATGATCGTTCAGGTTGGGCAATGGCAGCGTAGTGGAACCCATTATGCGGAAGCTATAGATATTGTTCGTTCTGGCAAATTAGGCAATATACGCTTGGTAAAAGTCTGGGCTTATCAGGGATGGATGAAGCCTGTCCCTCTTCAACCTGATGGTGCACCACCCCAAGGAGTCGACTATGCAATGTGGTTGGGTCCGGCACCCCGACGCCCCTTCAACAAAAACAGGTTTCATTTCAACTTCAGGTGGTTTTGGGACTATGCTGGCGGATTAATGACGGACTGGGGTGTTCATGAAATTGATATTGCTCTTTACGCTATGAATGCTGTCGCTCCGATTTCCGTAATGGCTTCTGGTGGTAAGCTCGCTTATCCGGATGATGCTTCCGAAACCCCTGACACCTTACAAGCTATTTTCCAGTATCCGGAATTCAATATGCTTTGGGAGCATGCCACAGGTATTGATAACGGCTGTTACAATCGAGGTGAGGGTATTGCTTTTATTGGAAACAATGGTACTTTGGTACTGAACCGAGGCGGCTACGAAGTTATACAGGAATACACCTCCAAAGGGTACAGTGGTAAAGGCGACGCTAAGATGGAGTCTATTGCCCAAGTAAATCGTCCTGAAGGTGTTAATTATTTAGACTTACACACCACCAATTTCGTAGAAGCTATCCAGAAAAATGACCCTTCCATCCTAAATACCCCGATCGAATCGGGAAGTGTAGCCGCTATTAATGCGCAGATGGGGAACATAGCTTTCAAAACGGGCCAGAAGCTTTATTGGGACACCGAAAAAGGTGCTTTCAAGAAAAATAAAAAAGCCAATGCATTGATGAAAGCAGAATATCATAATGGTTGGTCATTACCGGTGATTTAGTATTCTAACACCTGACCCTTGGCGGCAAAAAATGAAGGCTGATCTGACATCCTTTCGTTTTTTGCCGTTTTCATCTTTTGGTTTAGGATATTCCAAATTCTAGTATTTGAATTCGCGATAGGGTACAAAATTGCTTTTTTATTCCGCTTAGAAACCCACTGATCTTTTAAATAATGTTTAAAATCCACCTATCTGTAGATATCTTGTGAAATATAATGCGTTTCAACATCAACTAAAAGGATCAACCATGTTACGTAAAATCATCATCGCCGGATTAGCTGTTCTGATCGTTGCTTGTACCACAGTGCCCATTACGGGTCGAAGGCAGCTTTCTTTAGTTTCTGCAAGCCAAATGATGGCACTAGCTAGCGAACAATACCAAACCACGCTTAGACAGAGCAATTTATCTGATGATCGGACACAGATCAGGCGTCTGGATCGAGTTGGCGACCGCATCATACAGTCTGTAGAGCAATACCTTACAGATATTGGTCAGAGTCAGCTTACCGAAGGTTACAACTGGGAGGTAAACCTTATAGAAGATGATGAGGTCATTAATGCCTGGGCGATGCCAGGCGGAAAAATTGCTTTTTATACTGGTATTATGAAACTCTTTGAAACGGATGATGAAGTGGCAGTGGTAATGGCCCATGAGATTGCCCACGCCATTGCTGGACATGGGGGCGAACGCATGTCCCAGATGTTGGTAGCGCAGTTGGGCGGTGTTGCTCTCGATGTAGCTTTAACCGACAAACCCGAAGAGACTAGAACTTTGGCGCAGGTAGCCTATGGCTTGGGGTCTCAAATCGGTATTTTACTTCCTTTTAGCCGTACCCACGAAACGGAAGCTGATGAATTGGGGGTATACTTTATGACTATGGCTGGTTACGACCCACAGGCATCGGTAAATTTCTGGGAAAAAATGGCTGCTATGGGCGGAGGTGCACCACCAGAATTTTTGTCGACGCATCCTTCCAGTCAGACTCGGATTAACGATCTGAATCGGTTGATTCCTGTAGCTCGAGAAAAATTTGGTGATTAAAGCCAGCAGTGGAGTGGACATTTGGTGTCCGACCTTATTTTTTCATGTGCTAAAAGGCTTTATATG
>JABSSK010000341.1 GCA_013214265.1 Saprospiraceae bacterium
AGAAAAAATCACAGTGCGCCCTACTTTTACAACTAGCTATAATTTATCGATTTCGTCTTCAGGTGGTTGTATTACTTCGGATCAGATAACTGTATTTGTACTGCAGTCATCGGGGATTTATATGCCTAATATATTTGCCCCTGATGGATTAGAGCCTCAAAACCGAAGATTTTTCGTTCAAGCATCTAATACAGTGGAGGAGGTTATAACCTTTCAAATTTTTGATCGCTGGGGTGAGAAGCTTTTTGAGCAAAACAACTTCATGCCGAACGATCCTCTATTAGGTTGGGATGGAACACATCAAGGGCAACCACTTAATGCTGGGGTGTATGTGTATTATATCAAGGAGCGGTTGCGTGGTGATCGGGAAGAGGTAATCAAAGGTGATGTCACACTAATAAGATAGAAAGAGAATTTTATGGGGAATAGGTATAAAAAAAGGGGTGAAGATGGAACTTCACCCCTCAAAAAAACACCTAAAACCCATATTCATATTTTGGAAAACTCCTTAATGAAGGAAGTTCTATTCTTTCTTATTTCTTAAACGTATGAAATCGATTTTCGATTCATTCCAAATGCAAAAATACGCTTAATTGATTAAATAAACAAAGTGCTGTTTGATTTGTTTGCTGCCTTGAAAAAAAGAAGAGTCAGTCGACCCTTCTGCAAAATGTAAAACCCGTATTCGTATTCTTCAGATTTATTTCTGTTTAAATTTATTTCTGGTTTTCCTAGTATATACAGATTATGTTCTAGAAAAATTATCTGTTGCAACAGTATTTTTGGATTGGATTTAGAGTGCTTTAATCTTGTTTTACAGGTTAATTTTTTGTTAAAAGCTGAGGGCTTGCATTCCCCCAGCTGTGAAATCACCTAAATCCAGTAACCTAATATAGGTACTTAATAACTCTAGCTATATGGTTCACTTTCTCTGTTCTGTATTTTCACTATTTAGACTTGGATGTCGTAGAAAAGTCACACATTAGTATCTATTATTTTAATTTTTAATGATCATGGAAGCCTTTTTATCACTAGAACACATGTTAAGGCATGCCTGGAACATGATTTTTCAGGGTACAGTTAAGAGGAATAGTCCGTTACGTGAAGTTGTTCTGAGTACAATTGATGAACATGGTGTCCCTCAGAACCGGATGGTTATTTTACGTAAGGTGGAAGTGGCCGATCGAAGGTTGATCTTTTTTACGGATTATCGATCTGGGAAAATCAATGATATTCAATCATCCCAGCATATATCCCTGTTGTTTTGGGATTCTAAAAAACGCGTACAGATACGCTGTGTTGGTCTATTATGCATGTATAAAGGTGATTCCTTATCAAAAATGTACTGGGATCGCATTCCGAAACAGGGGAGGGGTTTATATGCAACCATAGCTCCTCCGGGAACACCTATGCCGGAAGATGGTGTATATATGCCTCCCGACTGGGAGGAACGATCACTTCCGGAAACGGATATGATCGCTTATCCTAACTTTTGTGTATTGATTTGTGAAGTGTCGAAGCTTGATGTATTGCATTTGGGCAGGGAGCAGCATCAACGGGGAGGGTTTCATTGGAATGGTAACAGTTGGAGTATGAAATGGCTGATTCCGTAAGTCAGGTGTAAGCATGAATAGAGCCTCCACAAATATTAGTTTGTGGAGGCTCTATTTGTTTATGCGTACTACTCATTTAAGAAGCATCAAGAACCAAAGCTACGTCAATTTCCCGGTCGTTTCTTTTAAGCCGTAAAATGATTTCATCACCAGGTTGATATTTCTCTAAAGCTAGGATTAAGTCCTCGTAAGTAGAGATGTCTTGCTGATCCATTTGAATAATGATATCTCCCAATTGTAAGTTACCCTGATTATCACGAGTTGTAGGACGAAGTCCGGCTCGTTCGGCAGCACTATTGGGTTCAACATCTCTGACGAGTGGGCCATCGAGATTGTACCTTTTGATAACACTAGTTTGGGTTACTGTGATGCCTAGACTTGGTCTTTTGATCCGACCATGTTCGATGAGTTCGGGTACGACCCATCTTACAATATTTACGGGTATCGAGAAACCAATGCCGGCGGAAGCGCCGGATGGGCTATAAATGGCTGTGTTTACGCCGATAAGTTTACCACCAGAATCTAGTAGTGGCCCTCCTGAATTACCGGGATTGATAGCTGCATCCGTTTGAATAACTTCACGAATTGGTATACCACTAACAGACTTAATTTCTCGACCTAGTGCGGAAACGATGCCTGTAGTTAGGGTTTGATCCAGCCCGAAAGGGTTTCCGATAGCAAAAACAGATTGGCCTACTAAGAGGTTATCAGAGCTGCCAATGGGTATGGGGCGTAAGCTTGATTTGGGGGCTTCAATTCGCAAAACGGCTAGGTCTTTATCAGGAGCAACACCAATGAGTTCAGCATCCCAGGTGGTTTGGTCACCTAGTGTGACCTGAGCACGATCGGCACCTTGAATGACATGGTAATTGGTAATAATATGGCCTTGCATATCCCAAATAAAACCAGAGCCGTTACCCCGGGGTATCTCAGTGATATTTCGTGACCAATAATCTCTGCGCACATTGGTCGTGGTAATAAAGCAAACACTAGGGGCGGATGCTTCGAATAGCTTTATCGTATGCAATTCATTATCCAGCAATGGATTCTCTGGTTCTGGCGAAGCGGGAACGAGTTGGTCTTCATTGTTTACGGTTACCTTTTTTGGGGTGTTCGTGTTAACTTCAGTAGGGTCACTTGATTTACTTGAAGATGGTGCATCGCTAGTTCTCCAGGCGGCTCCCGCAAGGAAACCCCCAGCTAGTAATATTATCCACAAGAGTGGTCTGAGCATTGTCTTCATAATGGTTATGTTTGATTGGATTATGTTTTTCTCTTTTTCTTTTTGGCTGCTGGAAATAGGATGTTGTTTAAAATGAGTCGATACCCTGGTGAATTCGGGTGCAGGCTCAAATCTGTTTCTGGATCCTTAACAAAATGACGGTAATCCTCAGGATCATGACCACCGTAAAAGGTCCAGAAACCATCACCGAAAGTACCATGGATGTAACGAGCTTCGTCGGCAGGTTTGTTTTCGCCTAAGATGAGTACATCCGACTTGATGTGTCGTTTTCTGAAGGCTGTCGTCTGCCCCATAAACCCTTTTACAGTTCGGGTATGGTTCTGGGTAAGCATGGTGGGTACGGGGTCCCATTTAGCAGAGAAATCAAATAGGCTAAAGTAATCTTGATCCGCACTGACATTGCGCCCCCGATTATGATCGATACTACTATACTCATACTCCAGCGGATTACGGGCTAGTTGAAATTCCTCGAAGGCAAAAGTGCGTTCAAAATTGAGCTTATTCTGGGCAGAAGGATCTGCCGCATCACCGTCATAGATATCAGCACAGATATCCAAACCTTCAGCGGCTAATGCAATATCGTAAGTATCCGTAGCGGAGCACATGGCAAACATGAAACCACCACCAGCAACATACTCCCGAATACGTTTTACAACACTTAGCTTTAGCTGGGAAACCTTGTCGAACCCGAGTTTTTGTGCGAGTGCCTCCATCCTGCGGACATTCTCGCGATACCAAGGCGTGCTATGGTATGTCCGGTAAAACCGGCCATACTGACCCGTAAAGTCCTCGTGATGTAAATGTAGCCAATCGTATTGGGTGAGCGCATCGGCGAGCACCTGCTCATCATAGATCGTCTCGTAGGGGATTTCAGCATAGGTGAGAACCAACGTAACGGCATCATCCCAAGGCTGGATTTTTTCACCCCGTGCATTAAAATCAGGGGTGTAGACAGCTATCTCTGGTGCTTTTTCGAGTTTCATAGCTTCCATGTTAGCTTCAGGATTGCTAATCTCTTCCAAAATGGCGTTGAATTGACCATCTGGAATCACCTCAAAACTTACCCCCCGGGTAAGGCACTCTTTTTCGTAAGTTCGAGTATATGGGAATGCAAAGCTTCCTCCTCGATAATTTAATAACCACCATGCTTCTTCTCCTCCTCGAAGAACCCAATAGGTGATCCCATAGGCTTTTAGGTGGTCTTTTTGAGTCTCTGTATCCATTGGTAATACTATGTAGGATGCTTGAACCTGAGTGATACTAAGCAGACTGATGGTGAGTAAAAGAATGAGGGTTCTTGCTTGGGCTAACATATATGTTTTTTTTGATGTGTAGAACGAGCCAGCTTCTGAAAGAGAAGAATGGTACATTCGATACATAATTTCAATATTCTTAATGAATTAAATTAACAAAATTGGTTAGGTAACTGTTCTTTTTAACAAAATACTAACTGAGCAAAAGGCGTGATCTGACAAAAAAAGCTATACTTGCCGTCTAATAAATAGATAAATTCCTGATTATACCTGCCCACTTGAACAAAAACTATGGAGAGTCTAAGTTTTCAATTTCCTTTTTGGTATATCATTAAATGTATAATTATTTGCCTTTTGGTAACAGCTTTGCTGTACTGTAGGGGAAGTCAGTTCCAAGATAAACCTGTATGGGTCATCTGGACGCTTGGGACATTGCGTTTTTTAAGCGTAACTCTTGTTAGTATCTTCTTGCTTTCCCCTTTGTTGCGTAGCTTGGAACTAGACACAAAAAAACCAATATTGGTAATTGCGCAAGATGTTTCGGAGTCGGTTCGGTCGGTATGGCAGGATGGAGGAAAAGGCGCTTATCTGGAGCAGCTAGGGGCATTAGAACGTACACTGAGTGATGATTACACAGTGGAGACGCTTTCCTTTGGCAATCGTGTTCGGCCAGGTATTGATACTTCTTTTTCGGATAAAGTAACCAACACTTCGGAAGTACTCAGTCAAATCTATGACACCTACGCTGGAGGTAATCTTGGAGGCGTTATTTTATCTTCTGATGGGCTATTTAATGAGGGAACGAATCCATTGTATACAGCGGATGATTTGGGCGTACCCGTATTTACCATTGCCTTGGGTGATACAACCCCCCAAAAGGATCTGGTTATTAAGCGTGTATTTAATAATCGAATAGCGTATTTAGACGACAAATTTACAGTTGAGATTGATGTGGCGGCACGAAATATTGAAGGAAGGACTTCGTCATTGGTTGGTTCTCG
>JABSSK010000342.1 GCA_013214265.1 Saprospiraceae bacterium
AATCGTTAGCTGTACTATACCGATTATCATTTCTGGGGTTATCATCTACCTGCGCATCCGCATCGCTATTTGCCCATGCTTCTTTTGCCAACTCAATGTAGGTTGGGCCATCGAGTAACTCAATTCGGTTGGTTTCGGTGGAATAACCGGATTGCAGATTAACTTCAATTTTAGTTCTACCTATTTTCCCCGTTTTTGTGGTTATCAACACAACACCATTCGCTCCTCTTGAACCATAAATAGCGGCGGCAGAAGCGTCCTTCAAAATTTCAATAGATTCAATATCAGCAGGATTCAACTGAGACAGAGCATTGGATTCGTGGGCTGTTGCTAATCGCCATGAACTTGCGTTATTGTAGGAAAAATTACCGGACACTACCGGCACACCATCCACCACGTACAATGGCTCACTACTTGCTACTATGGAGGAGGTACCCCGAATTCTTATCGTAACGGGGGCGCCAGCCATGGCATCCGAAGTAGTTACCTGCACCCCAGCCACTTTTCCTTGCAAGGAACTTTCAACCGTGGATTGTGCCAAGTTTTTGAGCTCTTCCCCATCTACTTTGGAAATGGCTCCGGTCGTAAACCTTTTCTTTTGTGTACCAAAACCGACCACGATTACTTCGTCCAATGTTTGTAAATCAGGCTCGAGGGACGCATTTACTTCCGAGCGACCATCGATAGCTACCTCAAAAGACTTGTAGCCGATATAGCTAAAAACCAACGTATCCTGCGTATCATAAATCTCCAGCGTATAACTTCCGTCAATATTAGTAACGGTACCAATTCTCGAATTGCTTTTCAGCAAAACTGTTACCCCGATTAGCGGTTCTTCGTTCTCATCTAACACTACGCCGGATACCGTAATCGCCTCCTGGACCATTAAATCCTGCAGAGAGGTCGGCTGTGTATATGAAGCAGGACTTTCAACTTTAGCTTCTACTTTTTTAATCGGTGTCTTATCCCTAACCGCTTTCTTCTGTATTTCCTTGTTCTCCGTTTTATTTTTGCGATTTGGAGCTTTGAAAATGACGTAATTGTTGGTACTAACCTTTCTGAACTTTAGGTTCGTATGTATCAAAAGCGTACTAAGTTCTTTCTCCACATCTGAGCTGTGTGTACTTTCCAAAGTCACCTCGAAACGCTCTACTACCGCCATATCGTAGCTGAAATAAACATCATATTCCGCCGAGAGCCAAGATAGTGCATCCCTTAACGCAATTTTAGAGTTGGCTGCTTTGATCGTCACCCGATCGGTATCCGCAAAAGCTAAATCTTGGGCTAGCCCAAGATGGGTAACTATCGTCAAGGATAATACCAGTAAAAGTATTTGTAGTTTCATCTCAACATTAAGTTTAATGCTTAACCGAAAATATTTTTTGTATCGAATCACATAAATCATTCCCTAGCGGCAACCGAACAGAATAAATCGTAATACCTTCATGCTCAATAAATTCTGACTTGTTCCGCTTCCAATTGGATGTTTATATCTTCTGAATACATGATTTCTAAAATTTCTAAAACCTGTTCCAAGCTATCGGCCGGAACCGACAATTGAATCAGACGATCCTTCAAGTTTTCGCGTTCAATATTAAATTCAACACCATATAAAACCTCTAAATCCGCAGCAACTTCACTCAATGCCTTGTTGAATATCACAATACCATCTTTCCAAGCTGTATAATCAGAAGGCTTCACTTTCTTTGACTTTATCTTCTTTTGTGACTCAGAGTATGAAATATAATCGCCAGGCTTCATTGTGATCCGCTGTGCCTCGATACTCAACTCGATATGTCCTTCTTCTAAGACAATCTCTGACTTTTCACCCCTAGAACGAACGTTGAACTCGGTCCCTAAAACCGCTATCTCCACCCCTCCGGAATGCACAATAAATTTTTCTTCACTTCGCTTTTGGGTTACTTTAAAAAACCCTTCGCCTTCTAAGAAGACCTCTTTTACACCTTTTCCTTTCCAGTTATCAGGCAAAAAAGACAGCACGGAGTTGGCATTTAGTTTTACTTGCGAGGAATCAGGCAATACCAGGTGCATTCTTTGACCATTTCCTGTACTGTACGTTATAATGTTATCCGTTGGCCACTTTTTACTAACATATAAAGCAGCCATAGCAAACACAAAAACAACCGAGGCCGCTAACGACCACCTGATTCGTTGTCTCGATTTATTTACGGCACGAGGTGGACCTATCAATTGGCCTTCAATCCTTTCAAAAGATGCGATTGCCTGTTCACTAGAAACCTCTTTAATCGCTATATCAAAATGAGCATGTAAGGACTGCAACAATTCTTTGGCCTGCAACAGAGTAGGCTCTTGCCCTGGAAATTGCTCCAAAAACATGTTCCAGAACTTGTTCGTTTTCTCATCTTCGTTCAAAACCCAAAAACGAAAAAGCTCATCTTCCACGAAATCCTCCGCCCTAAAATGTGCGTACTTGTAAAAATCCATTTGCCTACACTCTAGTATATAGCTTATAGAGTAATATTGGGTCTTTTTGTAACCCTCCAACTATAATTTTTTCAAAAAAACTATAATCCAAATAAAACCTAATAATTAAGGGAAGAACTCAAACAAAAGGGAATAGTGACATTATGTGATCTTACCCTTTAAAGAAGTGAGGGTAAATTGGTCATCTTTTCTTTTAAAGTTTTTATAGCACGGTAGGAAAAATTACGAGCCACTTGATAACTAATACCTAATTGCTCCGCGATTTCCTGATAAGAATAATCATTATAGTACCGGAGATACAGTACTTCCCTCTGTCGGGGTGGTAGTTTTTGAATCAAAAATTTCAACCGCACCTCTTGTGAGGTGATAAATTCCAATGGTTCCTGTTCCGTGAAATCCATTGTGTTATTTGTCTTGCGTTGTATTTTGAGCTTTCTGATCAGATTATTTCGGAAAGCAACTAAGAAATAAGATTCCAAAGAGGACTGGATGAAAAGGCTATCTTTTTTTTGCCAAAGGGATAAGAACATTTCCTGAATGGTATCTTCGATGAGTAACTCATCTCTAGTTATTGTTTTACCATAAACTAAGAGACGGGGAAAGTGCTTGAGATAAATCTCTTCGAACCCTTCTTTACCATCAAAGATTTGTTTCATAACCTAATCTAGGCTTTCATTCAGCATATACTAAATATAAACAATTTAGAGCAGATAAAACATAGGATCAGTTAAAAAATTGGACAAAAGCCTAGAGCGAATACTTTAATTTTGTTTTTAGCAAGCTCATTGTCATAAAAGTTTAATTTCTGATTAAATAAACAAATGGACATTACCTCGACTGCCCAAACTAAGATCACTGAACAGAACGTAACGGGGTTGGATAATAAGTCGGGATTCTAGGCTCTATTCAGCAACACTAAAAGCAGCAGCATACACCAAATAATATTGAAACATCAGAAAGGTCAACTAAGAACTAAGTTTATCGGAACATGCGCAGTACATCTTCGTAAAAGAAGTTTGTTCAGGTTGGCAAACTGGCCTACAACATTAAGTTTCGTTTGCTTTCAACACCAGGTAACTGAAGAAGTACAGTTCATATGGAGTGCTTTATTAGTAAGTATGATAAACTGGCTACATATTCTTCGGAAAAGTTGATGTGTGGGTGTGAAAAAAGATTACCCCAATTTATGGATATCGGGATTGAGATTGAACAACTGTGCTGATTCCGGTGATGGAAACGACTGAAATAGTTCAAGGAAAGGATACCAACTGGTTTACTAAACCTCTACTCTAAATTTATTGTCATGTTAACCCCTCGCGTGGCGCTTATTAGTTTTTTTACTACCCTATTCTTTTCCTTGCCTTCTGCGGTCGGCCAAGGTGGTTTAACCTGCAGCCAAGCTACTCAAATTGAAACAGGTCAGCAGATTGCTGCACCACTCAATCAAGGTGAAGGAGCTTGGCGTTCTGATGCCATTCATGCCCGCTGGTTTTATTTTGTTGCACCAGCTGATGGTTTAGTAGATATATCTAGCTGCGGTGGTGGTGTAGACACCCGTTTACAAGTATACCTCAACAGTTGTCCTCAAGACGGCTGGTGGGAAACCAACGATGATGCTTGTAGTGCGGATCAATTATCTGCAACCCGTAACACCTACGCTTCCGCCCTCGAAGGATTGTTTGTCAGGGAAGCGGACACCCTTTTTATTGAATGGGATGATCATTGGGACAACCGTGGTTTTTATTGGAATATCTTATTTCAGGAGCAGGATGTTGATCTAGCATTTACCCGTGGCCTGCAACCTACCCGCCTACCCATGGATTATGTCGCTAGTGGTTATGCACCTTCCTTTACAATCATTAATCGAGGCAGAGAAACCATGCAAGAGGGTATCATATCATTGCGTATACGCGAAACCGAGACGGGAGAAACGATTACCACAGAACAACAGAACCTTGACCCTATCGAAGGAGGGCAAGAACAAACCGTGCTATGGTCATCCGTCCAATTGGATAACTCATCCAGATATATGTTTGAATGTATCATACAGGCTGGTGGTGATTCCTATCCCCAAAATGATACCATTCGCCAGCAAGTCCAAACCACCAACGAAACGTTTGCACAGGATGGAGGTCTTAGCTCTTCCTTCTCCGGAGGTGAAGAAGGTGAATCTGCTTTCGCTCAATCCTTAACATTTCAACGCAATGAACGTCTGGAAGCACTAAGTATTTATATCATAAATCCTTTACGTGAAGATTCGGCCCGATGGGAATTATGGGAAAGTGACGAGACTGGACCTTCAAAACGCCTTAAATCATCAGCTTCTTTCTGTTTAA
>JABSSK010000343.1 GCA_013214265.1 Saprospiraceae bacterium
GCTTCATTTTGACTTTTTAGATATCTGGAAACTCCCATAATGGTGCCGGTAGTGCCCATCGATGAGATAAAGTGTGTGATTTCTCCATTTGTATCTGACCATATTTCAGGTCCTGTGGTTTTTTCATGCATCCCATAGTTATCGGGGTTCGCAAATTGATTAAGCAAGTGGTATTTTCCGCTTGCGGCCATTTCGTTGGCGCGTTGCCTTGCATATTCAATGGTTTTTTCTGCGGGAGTAAGCTGCACAGTAGCTCCATATGCCTGCATAGTCTGGATCCTTTCGCGCGTAGCATTTTCAGGCATCAAAAGGGTAATTGGCAGGTCAAACTGCCGAGCAATCATAGCAAGTGCAATTCCTGTATTTCCACTAGTGGCTTCTACTAAATGGGTGCCGGGGCGTATTGTTCCTCGGTCAAGGGCTCCTTTGATCATACCGTAAGCTGCCCTGTCTTTTACGCTACCACCAGGGTTTTGACCTTCCAGTTTTCCATATACGGTGATATGATCCTGAGGGAAAATCTGGTTGAGGGGTACCAATGGTGTATTTCCGATTAAATCAATAAGTCTGGACATGAAGGGATACAATTTTATTAAAAAGAAGTTAGCAGATTTACTTGTCTACTGTTGTCTGGCGTTGGCGAATATAGCCTGTATAATAGATTCTGCAGTGTGGAAGCACGCTTTGGGTAATCCAAACATTACCCCCGATAATGCTATCATGGCCTATGGTGGTTTCACCGCCTAAGATGGTCGCTCCCGAGTAGATAACCACCCGGTCCTCAATGGTTGGGTGCCTTTTGGTTTTAGCCAACTCTTTACGAACACTGAGTGCTCCGAGGGTAACACCCTGGTATATTTTTACCTGCTTTCCGATATGGCATGTTTCACCAATAACCACGCCTGTACCGTGGTCAATACAAAAGCCGGTATCAATAGTAGCACCCGGGTGAATATCGATTCCCGTTTTACTATGGGCATGTTCGGTAAGGATTCTGGGAACCAGTGGCACGCCAATCTTAAGAAATTCATGAGCTAGGCGATAAACAGCAATAGCATAAAAACCAGGGTAACTTCGAATGACTTCTGTGTGGTTTGATGCCGCAGGGTCACCAGTGAGTATAGCTTGAGCATCCTCCAAAAGACGTTCACGAACTCGGGGTATACGATCAATGAGAAGGTTTTCTACTTCTTCAGCTTGTTTTGGTGTGTAGGCTTCAAGTGCTTGCAGAATTTGGTACAATTCCAGTTTAAGGTCATTGAAATGCTGTACAAATTCACGACGAGAGCCATACTTATGATTTGAAAATTCAGGAAAAAGTATACCCAGCATTCCTTCTAACCAATTACAAACCATTGCAGGTTGTGGAATTCTGGAAGATTTTTTGTGTTCTTGATATAGGTTCTGAATAAAACTGTGCTCCATGGGTATGTTCGTTTCGGGGGTTAATCAGACTCAGCGTTATAGTTTATAAAGGAAAATAGACAGAAAATAGTTGCCTTCAGGAAGAAAACGTAAAAAAGTGCGCTCAAACATGGTGTTCATTATCTTTTTTTGACTTACAAAAAGAAAGAGTATATAACTTAATCTTTCAGATCTTACCATGTTTATCTTTTGCTTAGCTAACCTGAAACGTCAATGTTGAAAAGTACGGGATTGGAAACGAATGAGGTAAGAATAAGTAAGATATGGGGGTTCTAGAAGTAAAACGCTCAATTAGGTTTGAATTAGACTTATAAATACGACAATACAATGTTGGCAAGAGGCTTTTAAGAGGAGATAACGGAGTAGCCTACTGACATATAGATACGGACGATTTGGTGAATACGAATAATGATGGAGCAGGTTTAGCGTGCGTTTTTTCTGTTCTTTCTTCGGTTTTCCAACTCACAGTCAATCATTTGCCCAATATCTTCATGGTGTCCATTACCTTGAAAAGCATATCGTATAAAAATTTGACCAGCAAAGAAAAGTAAGAATGCGAAAGGGAAAAGAATAAGGAAAAACCAGCCAAGCATACGCATGCCCAAATAAGAGCAAATCATCCAAAGTGCCAAGGTGATGGGGGAGAATGCCACTGTTCGGATCAATACGAAATTTAATTGTAGGAACAATTGTCTTTTAACTTGCCATTGGCCTTTCAACTTAATAAGTTGAGCGGTGCTGAAATACTCGGCCCCAGTATCAGCGAGAAACGCCAACTCATCCTCAGCACGTGCTTCTATGTGGTGAAGCATCTGTTCCAGATTTCTTGGAGCCATAGGTTAGAAAATTATTGGTTGTTTCATTAAGATACATATTTACTTCGATAGATACCACCCGATAGTTGATTCACCTATAATATTAACAGAAAGAATCCAATATGGATCAGGTCTACGAAGGGAAGCCTAGGAATGGTGGTGAGGTTGGCAGAGTGTTTTTAGTAGAGGTAATGTACAGTTGAAGATGAAGTGTTAAAATAATTCATGAACATTTTAAGCGACAGATTATGTTTTCTGATGTACGTCTATTGGAAATAACAATTTAACCGTATCGTTTGGAGGCTGAGGCTTTTTCTTGGTCCATAATGCCTGGTTGGTATTTCACATTAACACTTATCCATATAGATCTAGCTAGGCGAAAAACATAAACAAAACATACGGCACTAACGAGGATGAGTGCAAAGAAAGATCCACTGGTGCTCCATCCCAAAACCCAATGCACGAAGAGAACGAAACCAATAGAAAAGAAAGCACTTAGAATGTATGAAATAAACATAGCACCATAATAAAAGCCAGGTTCAGGCCAAAAATCTTGCCTGCAGCTATGGCAGCGATCGGGCATGTCAAAAGATTTTTTAAAGCTGAAGGTACTGTTTTCGAAAAGATCGCCTTTACGACATCTAGGACATTTCAGGTGTAAAATAGCGTTCAGGATGTTTGTCTTGTCCTGTTGCTTCATTTTTTTAGTAGGGGCTTTTATTTTTAGTGGCCAAGCTTATCGGATGGATGTCTACTTTTCCTGTTACATATTACACTGACAGTTCTCCAAGCATTCGATGATCAATGATACATCTCTTTCTTTAAGGGAATACATCATACTCCGGCCATCCCGTTTAACGCTCAGAATACCCTTCAAACGCATATTTTGTAGATGGTGGGAGGTAAGGGACTGTTCACTGCCCATCATATCGCATATTTCAGAAACGGAGAGTTTTGGGTGCTGTTCTAGCAAATGAATAATGCCCAGACGCAGAGGATGCGCAACCGTTTTTAGGATGTAAGCGATTCGCTCAAGCTTTTCTGCTTCTTGTTCGTTGAGAATCCCTTTTTTGCTTTCCATGTCTTTGCGATGTGGTTAAATAAATTATGAACAATACCAGTAGTGGTGTTCATCTTTTGTTCGATACCGACAACTAAAGATACAACACAGGCCTTAACAAAGTTTACTAAAAAACGGGAATCCTGAAAAATTAGGGATTTTACTTATTTGCTTTTACGATAGGTAAGGATGAATAAAAAAACGCTGGTGCAACGCAAATTTTGGTGCCCGGAGCGGGAGTCGAACCCGCACGCCCTAACGGACACATGGCCCTCAACCATGCCTGTCTACCAATTCCAGCACCCGGGCATTCGTGCTTTTGCGTTTGCATAACCAGCGTTTAGAATCAACAGGAATCATTTTTCCTGAGTGCCGCAAAACTAAGCGGTTTTTATATGGAATCCAAAATATACCTATTGATTTTCCAAAGCAGATTTTCGGAGCCTTTGCAAGAAAGGTGAAGCAAAGATAAAATCTTTTAGAATGGTATTCGTACTTTCCAAGACCTCCGATTTGTTTCCACGCCAAACGAGCTTGCCTTGATGCAGCAAGACGATATTATCACCGATTTCCATCACGGAGTTCATATCATGGGTATTGATTACAGTGGTTATATTTTTGTCTTTTGTAATATTCAGTATTAATTCATCAATCAGGATAGCAGTTTTTGGGTCAAGGCCTGAGTTGGGTTCATCACAAAATAGATATTTTGGATCCATAACGATGGCTCGAGCAATACCAACCCGCTTTTGCATTCCACCACTAGTCTCCGAAGGGAAGCGACTATTTACTCCAGATAATTCCACTCGCTCCAGGGTTTCATTGACGCGATTAAGTTTTTCTTTTCGAGTCATATTGGTGAACATGTCCAAAGGAAACCTAACATTTTCTTCTACAGTCATGGAGTCGAAGAGGGCTGATCCCTGAAAAAGCATACCAACCTGCATGCGTATGGCTCGAATCTGCTTCTTGTTTAATGCAGAAAAAGCAGCATCATCATAGTAAATATGACCTTCAGAAGGCCACATCAAACCAACTAGGCACTTGAGCAAAACAGTTTTACCTGCACCACTACGACCAATGATAAGGTTGGCTTTCCCTGGATAAAAAGAGGTTGTAATCCCTTTTAAAACCTCGTTTTCTCCAAAAGATTTAAAAAGATCTTCGGTGCGAATCATGCTTTTGGATTAAGTTAAAATGATAGCAATTACATAATCGCCTATCAAAATTAAAATATCACTAAAAACTACAGCGTTGGTGCTGGCTCTTCCCAATTCGATACTTCCCCCACGTACAAAATACCCCTGAAAACAAGATACACTGGTCAGTAGAAATGCGAAAGTTATCGCTTTGACAAACATGAGAATAACATTATAGCCATCAAAAAAGGAGCGAACCCCTTGCACGTATTCTTCACTTGACATGTATCCGGTTGGAACGGTTGCAATATATCCACCTACGATACTGACAAAAGCAGCTATAGCAACCAACATTGGAATAACAATGAGTGCAGCTATTAGTCTAGGCATAATTAAATAGGCTGCTGTATTGACACCCATAATTTCCATAGCATCGATATGCTCTTTTTGGCGCATCCCACCTATTTCTGCCGCCATATTGGAACCAACCTTGCCGGCCAGTACTAAGCAGGTAATTGTGGGAGCCAATTCAATGATTGTAATGTCACGAACGATGTATCCAATGTAATATACAGGTACTAGGGTGCCGTCTAGTTGATATGAAAACTGTACAGCCGGTACCGCCCCAATAAAGAAGGTGATCAGGC
>JABSSK010000344.1 GCA_013214265.1 Saprospiraceae bacterium
TTTTACGAATTGTGTAGTGCTGGTTGTGCGTGCTCACTAGCGGAAGTACGGTTGGAGGTTGGAGGGAATGCAGCTTGTGACGTACCAACGATTATCACCCCTAATAATGATGGTGTTAATGATGTTTTTGCGGTTCCATGTCTTTTGGATGAGGTTGAATTTCCTAATAGTCAGATTATAATATTTAACAGGTGGGGTGATGAGGTTTATCGGTCTCGACAGCCTTATACAAATGACTGGGATGGAAAGTTTAATGGTGAGGACCTGCCACCTGGGACGTATTTTTACGTATTAAAC
Organism: Saprospiraceae bacterium; assembly: GCA_013214265.1. Lineage (GTDB taxonomy): Bacteria > Bacteroidota > Bacteroidia > Chitinophagales > Saprospiraceae > DT-110. Next base: position 298 of record JABSSK010000344.1, read on the forward strand.
ATAGGGAATGGTTCCCCCACTCAAAATGGTTTCTTTATGATTCAGCGATAAGTGCTGTGAAACAAAAAGTATGAAGCAATTATACCTTCTTATTGTCATAGTTTGTTGGTCAACAAGTGTTGTTGCTCAACAAGAAGAGCAGTTCACACAATTCATGCAATACAAACTCGGATACAACCCGGGCTATGCGGGTAGTGGAGGAGGTATAGAAATGGCAGGTTTAGTTAGGAACCAATGGATGGGTATTGAGGGAAGTCCACAGACTCAATTATTATCCTTTTCAACTCCAATGGTGAACAACCGGGTGGGGTTGGGAGCTAATATTATTCGGAATACAATTGGGGTAACGGATCAATACACTTTGGAAACAGCTTATGCTTATCGGATTCCTGTACCACGGGGTTTTTTGGGTATAGGTATCCAGGCTTCTGCCCGAATGTTCCGAGTAGATTTTACCAGACTATCAGGAACCCAGCCAGTAGCAACAGACGAGGCTATCCCGGCCAATGTGCAGAGCAAACTGGTACCCAACTTTGGAGCTGGTCTTTATTATAGTGGTGAGAACTTTTACCTAGGGTTTTCTGTACCCCGCCTTCTTTCCAGTAATATTGACTTGTCGGATGGCGATGGAACTATTTCCCGCGAAGTGAGGCATTTTTATTTAATGGGGGGCACTTCTGTTGCCATTGCTGACGGTATCGCAATCGAGCCCAATCTGCTGGTAAAATGGCTTGTAGGTGCTCCTTTGGATATGGATATTAATGTTATGGCTGAGGTTAGTGAAGTATTTCGTTTTGGTGTTTCCTACCGCTTGGGGGGATCCACTATGCAAGGCTTTGGAGAGTCAGCATCCTTTCTGGTCGGAGCAACGATAGCGAACCAAGTTGATTTAGGCCTCTCTTATGATTTAACCCTGTCCCAACTTCGTGACTTTAATACTGGAAGTTTTGAGATTATGGCACGATATTATCTGGAGCGTGATGTTCGTCAGGATGAAGAGAAAAAGGTGGATACACCACGTTTCTTTTAGATCTCGATTTTAAATTATTCCATTTTCATGAAAAATTTAGGGCGATTATTTTGTGTAATCATTTTAACATGGCCAGTCGTTAGTTGGGGGCAACGTTCTGGCGGAGAGCGTTTTGAGGAAGAGCGTTCCAGGGTCGTTATTCGAAACTTAACTCGACTTAACACAGAATATTTTGAGTTTTCGCCCACTTACTTTAAAGACGGTCTGGTATTTGTCTCTTCACGTCGCCGGATTGGTTACATCGATAAGGAATTGGGTGAGCCTTACTTCGATTTATTTTTTACGGAACTACAACCTGATGGAAATCCAGGCCGAATTAAACCGTTTTCTATGGAGCTTAATTCACCCTGGCATGAGGGTCCCGTTGCTTTTTCGGAAGACTTTTCGAGGGTATACTTTACCCGTAATAATTATGACGCGGGAGGAGTTATCACCAATGATGATGGAAGGGTCGTTCTTAAAATATACGAAGCTAAGTGGGGGCAATATAACGATTGGTCGGATGTACAAGAAATGGCATTCAATCAAAATGAATCGACGACTATGCATCCGACCCTTACACCGGATGGTAATCGGATGTTTTTTGCTTCAGATCGCCCTGGAGGCTTTGGTCAGAATGATATATACATGGTGGAAAAGTTAAATGGGAAGTGGTCGAACCCGATTAACTTAGGGCCTGATGTGAACACAGCAGGGAATGAGGTAACGCCATTTTATCATAGCAGTGGTTATTTCTTTTTCGCTTCTAATGGACACCCTGGGAAGGGAGGAATGGATCTGTTTATGATCGATATGGGAAATAAAAAAATGGGCGAAGTAACCAACATTGGTCAACCATTTAATACGCCTGACGATGATTTTGGATTCTTAATGCATCCATCAGGAACAAGGGGTTATTTTTCATCTAACCGTCAGGATGGACTGGGGAAGGACGATATTTATATGTTTTACATACCGGATGGTAGTAATGGAATTGAGCCTACAGAGGAGATTGTTTCACAAGTTCGGATTTGGGATGAGCGTACCCGTAGAGCTCTTGAAGGTGTTTCGGTATATCTGTTAGAAACAGATGATTTTGGAGAAAGGGTGAAGCCTACACTTAACACGAATAATAGGCCTATTACCATTTCTGAACTGGTTGAAGATCCATCTTTGATTCGTGCTCCTTCTCTAATCACAGGACCACGCGGTAGTGGGTCGTTGACACTCGATCCTGAAAAAGCATACACCATTCTGTTCGCCAAGCCAGGCTTGCAAACAGAGAGAATAAAATTGTACGCTGGGGGTATGCCTCCTGCTATTGATATCAAGCTAAAAGCAGTTAATTGTATCAGGCTTAGCGGGTCAGTGCAGGATGGCGGATCTGGAGGTGTAGTTGAAGGGGTTCGTGTGCGAATTAAAAACGAATGTTCGGGGGAATCGGAAGAGCTTCGATCAGATCGGACTGGAAAATTTTCGTATTGTTTAGAAATTGGATGTGATTTTTCAATCACGGGTGAGAAAGAAGGGTACGAAATGGGAATTACCACGGTATCGACTGAAAGGTTGCGTGGTAATCGTTTGTTTAGGGCCAGCCTTAAGCTTAGACCAGTGAACGATGTAAGGGGGAAAGGAGGTGTTGAGAAAGGAAGTATGGTAAAACTTTCCAGTATATCTTTCCATCCTGGTACTTCGAGTTATGCTGAAAGCCCTGTACAGATATTGCGCAACTTGAGTAGTGTTTTACGAAAGTATCCTGACCTCGACATAGAAATAGGTGCGCATACTGGTAGTAAGGGTGACCATACGATGAACCAGAGACTGTCGCTTCGCCGAGCTGAAATGTTTAAAAGTGGTTTAATGGAATTAGGTATTCCAAGCAGGCGGATTCAAGCTTTTGGATATGGAGAATCTTTGCCCATAAAAGATTGCAGCGGAAGTGTTCCGTGTACCGAACAGGAACAATTATTAAACGAACGGTTGGAAATAACGATTTCAAATGGTACCAAAGGGTTAACATGGAATCAGTTTGTTGCCCAATTGTATGAAGGGATACAGTAATTATGCAGCTTCACTTTTCTGATTCTATTCGTTTTTTAAGTAAGCTTACTTTCGCAAAAGTATGGAATATAGGACTGGTGACTAGTTCCTATTATTATTCTCGATTGATTGGAAGGCCCGTACAATGGGGGTTGCCATTTACGGTTTCGATTGAACCCACAACAGCTTGTAACCTCCGGTGCCCAGAATGCCCGAGTGGACTGCGCCAATTTACCAGATCGACAGGTAGTCTTAAAGCGGATTTTTTTAGCAGTATTCTTGATGATATTGGTGACCAGTTAACATACCTTATTTTCTATTTTCAGGGTGAGCCTTATATCAATCCTGATTTTTTATCCATGGTAAAGCATGCGTCAGATAAAGGGATTTATACTATTACATCTACAAATGGTCATTTTCTTGATGATGTCAATGCCAAAAGAACTGTTGAATCTGGACTTGATAGGCTAATTATTTCTGTTGATGGAGCTACGCAGGATGTTTACGAACAGTATCGTAAAACAGGAAATTTGGAGTCCGTATTACAAGGGGCAAGAAATGTTGTTCAATGGAAGAAAGAATTGAAAAGTCATAGCCCGCTTATCATTTTTCAGTGCCTGGTAGTGCGACCTAATGAGGATCAGTTAGAAAGGATCAGGACAATAGCTAATGAAATCGGTGTTGACCAAGTGGTTTTTAAAACAGCTCAGGTATATGATTATCAAAATGGGCACCCTTTAATCCCTCTGAATGAGAAATATGCAAGGTATAAAAAGCAAAAAGACGGTACCTACGCACTTAAGCATAGGCTTTTAAATCACTGTTGGAAACTATGGCATTCGTGTGTCGTTACTTGGAATGGCCTAGTTGTACCCTGTTGCTTTGACAAGGATGCCAAACATCAATTAGGGGATTTAAAAAATGTTTCCTTCCTAAATATTTGGAATGGCCCTCGTTATCAAATTTTTAGAGAAAAGCTATTCGCAGGTCGGAATCAAATCGATATTTGTACAAACTGTACGGAAGGTTGTTTGGTTTGGAGAAAAAAATAATATTTGGCTTTTTTGAAATTAGGCGTACTTAACACTGTTTTTTTTGTAAAAATCAGATAACACCATGTTGTATTTGAATAAAAACAGGTAGTTGTTTTACAAGTCATTGTAGTTAAGTGCTTGTAAGTCATACAATAATCATGTATAAATTTGATTTTAAGCGTAAAAGTCTGCAAATTTGTAAGCGGTCGCTTTTGTAAAAATAACCTCTTTTCCACAAGGTTATAAACCTATCAGCGATAAGCAGTCCTGTAATAAAGCGATCCCAAAAATCACTATTCATAGATTAGAAGAGGCGAACTCGACAAATTCTGCGTGGTTTGTATTGATACTTTCTATTACTACCCAGAGACAGTGCAAAATTGTTGGTGAACTCCATTGGCATTAAGGTTATATTTATGTTCAACATAGAATTTATCCTAATTAATTTTGCCTTATTTACAAGTATTAAAGCAAGACATAAATATATGTTGTACTTCGAATTGTGCAACTTGAAAACAGCAGCAAAATGACCTTTAAAACGATTATTTCTGGCCATCTGGAATTCGGCAGTAACCGGAGTTACGAAAAAGTAATGAGTATGCTCGATCATAGAATCGAGAACTATTACAAAAACGATGTGCTTATAAAAGTTGATGAAGTTTTTCATC
>JABSSK010000345.1 GCA_013214265.1 Saprospiraceae bacterium
ATACGTTTCCAGTTTTCACCTGCATTTTCAGAGACCCAGAATTGCGTTGAACTCACCAGTACTTTATCTGCATCGTTAGGATCAACATCAACGTTACAATAATAAAAAGGGCGATCTAACAAAGGTTTGAACGTACTGATCAAGGTCCAAGAATCACCAGCATCATCAGAGCGATATAAGCCTCCATCACCTACTGGCGCTTCAATTAATGCGTAAACACGCTGTGGATCATGGGCAGAAACAGCTAAATCGATTTTACCGATCAAGTCGGAAGGTAGGCCATCGGTAAGTTTCTGCCAGGACGCACCACCGTCCTGTGACCGATAGATACCACCTACTTTTCCGCCTGATATGATTGTCCAAGGTTTGCGTTCACCTCGCCACGCCCCAGCATAAATGATCGCTGGATTGGTGGGGTGAAGTTCCAAATCAGAAAATCCTACTGTATCCGATAGGTAAAGCACCTTTTCCCAGTTCGTACCACCGTCCGTCGTTTTGTAAATACCACGCTCTTTATTGGGCATAAAAGCATTCCCGATCGCGGCTACGTAGGCAACGTTCGCATCCTCAGGGTGGACTTCTACTGCTCCTATATGACCCGTTTCATGAAGGCCTAGGTCATCCCAGGTTTGGCCACCATCATTTGATCTAAAAACCCCTTTTCCAGCAATAACATTGGACCGCAAACCATCAGAACCTGTACCTACATACACTACCTCTGGATCAGAAGGAGCTACCCGGATGGCACCAATTGACGGCGTTGGTATGAACCCATCAGAAACATTACCCCAGGTGATGCCATAATCCGTAGTTTTCCAAACTCCACCACCGGTAGCCCCCATATAAAAAGTACCCGGTCGTTGGATAACACCTGCCACTGTGGTGACACGCCCACCTCGGGCCGGACCAATATTTCGGTAGTTCACATGATCTAGCATAGCCGTACTAACCTGACTGTAGGCATCCATACAGCTAAGCAGGCAAAACACCACCATCCATCCTATCTTTTGAAAATTGATGTGCATTCGTTCTGTGTTTTTGTTTTCGAATCTCTTTAATACAAACAATAGTTTTTGTCTTAAAGCAAAATACGCTTAAGCGCATAAAAGATACGAAACTAAAAACAGGACTTAGGGTTATCATGCTATCATTTTTGAAAGCCCTGCGACTATACCAAAAAATGACGCACTCGTAACCGTCTAATAGCACTCGCTAGCAATATCCATTACAGCAAATCTGGCCATAGTTCTGGATTGAGATTATCCATTGCAGGTTATTGCGATGCAACGCCGCTCAGGTAACCCTGATGCCATTCCTCTTCAGGAGGTTAACGTGACGCTAGCAGTCCGAATATATACCCAGGACTATAATCGTCCGCCATTCTTTAGCATAGCTCTAACCAAGTACATAAAAGGTTTTTCTTCGAGCAAGTCTTCCAAATTCAGGTGCATCCGATAGCGCCAGTAATGTTGGGGATTAGCAGGTACATTGATTCTTTCCTCTTGGGGATTCTTTCGGCGTAATCTACCATCCATAGCCAATAAATCTTGGAGTGGAAAAACCGTCCACATACTGGGCCAACGTAAATGCTGCCGGATAATAGCCTGCGCTATATAGGGTTCGCACGACTTGGGGTGGTCCCCGTTTAGATGTAGTTCTTCTTCATAAAAGCGCTGAATATATGTCCATTCTTCCTCCTCCCACCACGCTCGAATTGGCGACATATCGTGAGTAGAAGGTGAGGCTACGGATAAATATGGAATATCAGCTTCCTGCAAAAAAGTAGTAGCTGGATTCTTTGACATCCGCTGAATTTCGAGCGTCAGGATATTGAGTTCCCGCATAACCTCCGGTACAGTTGTCGGAACCATACCCAGATCTTCTCCACAAATCAGCATATCAGTTGCAGCCTTCAGGGCAGGCAGTTTTTCCATTGCCTGAGAACGCCAAAACGTTTCCTGACGCGAGTAGAAATAATCCCAATAAATTTGTCTGAGTTGTTCCTGGGCATGGGAATCAAGTGCTTGAAACGATTGGGTATCCATCATCTCAATGCGTGGATGTAAAGCATCTTCACTCCGGCCTGGTTCCGGAATAAACAGCACATTACCCACCAACTGGAACAAGCCAGCTTGTACATGCTCCAATACTGGCATATTGGATATATACTTTTGGATGGCACGCTGATTATTCAACCCTTCCTTAAATGCATATCCCTGATCCTTCGATTCCATAAAATGTGCCTTCACCAAGTTGGTATCTGTACCAAATAGTTCATTCAATTGACCTTCCGTAATGTAGGGCTGGCAGAACCGATGAAACTGATAGCTAATTCCTCTGGAACGCAATTCGTCAGGGGTTACTGGAATAGCGGGATTAAAATAACCTAAAGTACCTTCAACTTGGTTTACAGGGATTTGCCAGATACGGAAAAAGCCCAAGATGTGATCAATTCGGTACGTATCAAAATAACGCGATAACTGAGTCATCCGATCTCTCCACCACTGGTAGTTATCCTTGGCCATTTCGTGCCAATTATAAGTTGGGAAGCCCCAGTTTTGCCCAGTAGCACTGAAAGGATCAGGTGGTGCTCCAGCTTGTGCGTCCATGTAATATAATCTGGGTTCTACCCACGCATCCACACTATGCCTAAATATCCCGATAGGTAAATCCCCTTTTAAAATAACCCCTTGGGCATTGGCATATGCTTTTGCTTCTCGCAGTTGTTTGTCCAAGTGATATTGCAAGAACCAACTAAAAGCAATGTGGTCATAATCATAAAAGGAAGGGGATACCAAGTCAGACAGGAGTTCCGAAGTATATTCAGCATGTTCTCCCCACAAGCTAAAATCAGCTGTCCCATAATGGTCTCGCAAGTAACAAAAAACGGAATATTGGTCTAGCCAATGTTTTTGATCTTTATAAAAAGCCAGAAAGTCAGGATCAACTAGAAAAGTATCTTTTTGCTTCTCGAATAAGGCACGGGCCATCTCCCGTTTTACTTTCATAACGGCTTCGTAATCAACAGTATTCAATCGGTTTAATGCTAACCTTTCCTCTTCTCGATCGGCCGTTAGTACCGTTTCTGCTCCATCAATCAAGTCTATACGCAAAAACAATGGATGCAGTGCAAATACGGAAATAGCAGCATACGGGTAGGAATCCACCCATGTGTAACTGGCGGTTGTGTCGTTAACGGGTAAAATCTGAACCATTTTGAGTCCAGACTGCTGAGCCCAATCGACCATCAAAGGAATATCTGCAAACTCTCCAACACCATAACCAGCATCTGATCGCAAAGAAAATACGGGGATGGCTACTCCGGCAGCGCGCCATCCATTATCAGGATAGGCAAAGTAATCATCCGTAATGACAATACGATCAGCAGGAAATTCATGCATACCTACTTTTCGGTTGGAGCCGGTTTCCATGGCAATCAATTGTCCCGTTTTGTTATGTCGCCACGCATATTTATATTCAACTAACCCTTTGGTATGTACGGATAAAGCAACACGCCATAGGGGTGCACCCGCATCTTCCAGCACCACTCCGTGGCTAATATCCCAGTTGCCTAATTCTGGAGTACTTCCCACAACAATCAGCTCCGCATCGGGGTACGTTCGTGGAGCATACATCTTAAAGCACACCTCTCCTATTCCATGTGTAAAGGTCGATGCACCCTGTTTTATCGGTGCTGACCGCAGCAGAACATCCCGAAAGGGAGAGGTGTATAAAGCGTTGTCCTGATGCGTCGCGGATCGCCAAGCATCAATGATCCGAATTGAATCTCCCCGATCACCAATATTTAAGATACGGGGCTGGCCAAATTCCTGACTCCGGATATGGCGATTATTATCCACCAGAACATACGCATAGGAGATTTCCGCTCCCGGAAAATCAAGATCTAAATGTAGAACCCACTTGCCATCTCCTTGATGTGACATAGCAGTAGCCAAATCAAGATTCCAACCACCTAATTGTGGATGACCTCCAACTACCGCCAAATGCTGGCCCCAGACTGTATGGAAATGAATATGAAAATGCAGACGCATATTGTTAGAAATAATTCAAATTCTTAAATCGCTTATATATTGCTTTTTGCCCGCGGAATATACGAAGGAATCGTTATGTTGGTTCCTCAATTTGTTTTTTCCATTGTATTTTTAGGTAACAAAAATGTGGAAACACTTATTTTTTTATGGTCATGGTCACATATATCCAGATACAGAAGCCATACCCAAAATGGTAACCTACTAGGGATCACCGGGTTGTCTATATATTGTTTGAAAAAGACATGTTTTCCTGAAATTTTTCAAAAAAATGTTTGCATAATTCCTTTTGTAGGCCTTATATTTGCATCCGCGTTCGGAAGAGAACGACAAATAAGCGGATGTAGCTCAGCTGGTAGAGCGCAACCTTGCCAAGGTTGAGGTCGCGGGTTCGAATCTCGTCATCCGCTCCATTTCTCCAAAATGGAGTAACCACAACAGGTTAAATTTTTTAAAAAACAAATGTCAATACATGTTAATTATTGATGTCAAAGACGGTGAAAGCATTGACCGGGCACTCAAGCGCTACAAGCGCAAGTACCGCGACACAAAGATTATGCAAGAGATTCGTAAGCGTCGCGAGTACAAGAAGCCTTCCGTTACCCGTCGTAACGAAGTACTGAAGGCACAGTACAAAAATGAAAAGATGCGCGGTTTCGAAGGTTAATCGAAACTGATCTACATACAGAATAAAGCCTGCGATAATGCAGGCTTTTTTTTTTGCTCGGCCTTTTCGCATGACTAGGCTGTTTTTGATTTTAACCTGACAATGTGTCACATGCCACAAAAAAATAGGTATCTTTGTGCACATTCCTGCGGGAATATGTTCAATCACCATTTGGCTAATGCAGAAAAAGAGTAAGGCGCTATGGCTTTGTACAACGACAATCCTACACTTTCTCACTTGGATAAAACTGTAGATGAATCCAAGCAAGGCGAAGTTTTTTTCCGTAAAGGAGAAGATGGGAGCAAAAAATTTTACATCG
>JABSSK010000346.1 GCA_013214265.1 Saprospiraceae bacterium
AAAGTATCTTTTGTACCTATCATAAGGCGTGGGCGTGCTTTCCAACGGGTCACATCCATTCGATTACGTATTGAACATGTTGATCAGCCACAGGTATCCCTACGCAGTGATCCTTTCAAAACATCTAGTGTATTGGCCAATGGCAATATTTACGCTTTCGCTACTCGTGCAGCAGGAATGTATCGTCTAACGTATGATTTCCTTCGCAATGACTTAGGCATAACGAACCTAAATGATATCAATCCGGATCAAATTCAAGTCTTTGGAAATGGTGGAGGTTTTCTGGCCGAAAACATAGCAGATCCTCGACCCGACGATCTTATTGAAAATGCGATTACTGTCGTTGGTGGGCAAGATGGTTCTTTCGATCAGGGCGATTATATTTTGCTCTATTGTGAAGGGCCCAATAAATGGAACTATACCGATGCGGATCAGACCTTCTTGTATCAGAAAAATGTTTATTCCGATCGCAGCGTATATTTCTTGAAACTGGGTGCGCAAGATGGTTTACGTATTGCTGACTATGATGCCCCAAACACTACCTCTTACACATCTAAACGGTTTGATGATTTAGTTAGGTTGGAAAATGATCAGGTCAACCTGCTGCATTTTTGGGGTCAGGAATTAGGCAAAGCCCAAGGCTCCGGGCAGAACTGGTATGGGGATTATTTCCTACGCACCAGAAGTTATACATATACGGAGCCTTTTCGTTTCCTTAACCGACTCGAGAACGAACCCATCGTAATTAAAGCATCTATGGCACTGCGTGCGGAGCAAAGCTCTAACTTTCAAATAACCATAAACAACCAGAATAGTATAAATTCACAGAACGCCCGAGCAATTGGTATCCTAAGTGGAGAACGCGATAACGAGATTAACTATGCCGAACGTGCTAATTTGGAATCAAGTATTGTCGTAAGTGGTGAAAATCTTTCCATTACGGTTGATTATCCTTACCCAGCTGGTGCAAATGATGGATCACAGGGCTGGTTGGACTACATTCAGGTACGGGTGGGGCGCAGCCTTAATTACGCAGGTGAACCGTTACTATTTAGAGACTTGCAAAGCCTGAATGCTGACGCTTCCACTTATGAAATCGAAAACGCACCCACTGACCTAACCGTTTGGGATATAACGAACCCCTTATTGCCAGTTCAGATGTCTGTACGTAATTCGGGGAACGCCATTCGTTTTAATGCCTTTTCGGGAACACTACACACTTATATTGCTTTTCAACCCGGAAACGTTAGTAATTCAGCCGAAGCTATCGGACCTATTCAGAATCAAAATCTACATAACCTCTCGCGGGCTGATATGGTCATCATATATCCGGAGCTGCTGGAAGCTCAGGTGCAAGTTCTTGCCGAGCACCGACGCCAATTTTCTGGGCTTACCGTGGAAACCATTCCAGTACAGCAAATCTATAATGAATTTTCCTCTGGCAAGTTAGATCCTACTGCCATTCGGGATTTTTGTCAGATGCTATACCAGCGGGACCCACAATTCAGATATTTACTTCTTTTTGGGGATGGCTCATTCGACGCAAGGGATCGTTATGCTTTGGGCACCAACTTAATACCTACCTACCAGCGGGAATCATTTAACCCTTTATTTAGTTTTCCAGCAGATGACTACTTTGGCTTACTCGAAATTGGTAACTCCAACGATCCGCTCGTAGGCCGCCTAAATTTAGCTATCGGGCGCTTACCGGTTCAGAATACACAACAAGCACAAGCTGCTGTCAATAAAATCCTGCATTATGATTCAACACCTAAAAATTTAACCGATTGGAGAAACCGAATTGTTTTTTTAGCAGATGATGAAGACGGTATGTTACATACCCGCGATGCGGATAACATTGCCAGGCAATTAGCAAACAGTAACCCTAATATTAATCTGGATAAAATTTATCTGGATGCTTTCCCACAAGAATCCACGCCCGGCGGCAACCGAATTCCTTTGGTTACAACAGCTCTTAATCAATCCATCTTTAAGGGTACACTTATTATGACCTATCTGGGGCACGGAGGTTCTCGCGGTTTAGCACAAGAAAGGGTGCTAAGCACTTCCGATATTGTTAACTGGCGTAACTATGATAACCTAACGCTATTGATGACTGCCACCTGCTCCTTTACCGGATATGATGATCCGTCTTTTACCTCTGCCGGAGAAGAAGCATTTCTGAATGAAAGGGGAGGCGCGATAGCACTGATGACAACAGTACGCGCTGTATTTGCCAGTCAGAATGCTGCCCTGACTCGCGTAGCTATGGATGCTTTGTATACACCTAATAATGGGGTATTACCTTCCCTGGGGGAAGCGATCCAAAGGGCCAAAAACAATTATACTGGAAGTAACATTACGATCAATTCCCGAAAATTCACTTTGATTGGTGATCCGGCCCAGTTCTTAGCGATTCCAAACCCTGAAAACCAAGTCATTACCACACATATTGATACCAATATGGTTATTAGTAACCGAACGGATACCGTCAGAGCGCTCCAACGGGTGTTAATTCGTGGTGAAGTGCAAGACCAGAATGGAAATCGCCAATCGGACTTTTCCGGGATTGTTTATCCTACCCTATTTGATAAGGTTTTACAAACCAAAACACTGGGGCAGGATGCTGGAAGTTACCCTTATGATTATGAAACCCAAAAAAATGTGATCTTTCGAGGACGATCACGGGTAACGAATGGCCAATTTTCGTTTGAGTTTGTCGTACCCAAAGATATTGACTACAATTTTGGTCGAGGCAAGATCAGTTATTATCTGGCACCCAACCAAGGCCGATATGATGGTAGCGGCAGCTTTCAAGATTTAGTGATCGGAGGAAATATTTCCGAATCGGTTTCTGATGAGGAGGGCCCGGAGATAGATGTTTTTATGAATACAGAAGACTTTGTTTTTGGAGGTATTACGGATCCAAGTCCTACTTTGCTCGTTAACTTAGAAGACGAACTGGGTGTAAATGTAGTCGGTAATAGTATTGGTCATGATTTAGAAGCTATTATTGATGAAGACAGTCAAAACAGTGTTCTTTTGAATGATTTCTTTGAAACGGAACTGGGTGACTTTACTCGGGGGCAAGTCAGATTCCCGTTAGACAATCTGACAGAAGGAAGGCATTCCGTAAGGATTAAAGCTTGGGATGTTGCGAATAACTCAGCAGAAGGTTACACCGAATTTGTGGTAGCTAATTCCAGCAAGTTGGCACTTGAGCATGTTTTGAACTATCCTAATCCTTTTACGGACAGAACCTGCTTTCAGTTTGATCATAACTACGCCAATCAGGATTTAAACATTCTAATCCGGATATTTTCTGTTTCCGGAAGGTTAGTAAAAACGATCGAAAGGCAGCAAGTAAGTGATGGCGCTATCCGGCAAGATGACTGTATCGAGTGGGATGGACGGGATAATTTTGGCGACCGATTAGCTCGTGGTGTGTACCTGTACAAAGTGAACGTACAGGTTTTAGCTCCAGGTAGCGAATTAATTAAAGGAGAAAGTGGTTTTGAAAAATTAGTTATCCTAAAATAAGCTGGATACTTTTCGCGTATTGATTTTGAGAAAACAATTGGCAAGACTTTTGCTACACTTGAATTGATAGCACTTTTAGACATACCATGCAGAAAATGAAGTAAATCACTTTTTTGTTTTAAGCCTACTAAAAGTCGCTATATTTGCTACAAACTATTTTAAATAAATACGATCTCATGAAGAACGTACTGCTAAAAGCTGCTTTAGTCCTACTTACACTAGCGTGTGTAACTGTTGATGCCCAGGCGCAGTGTTATGAAGGTGAGGATGGCAGATATTACAATCTGGATGGAACGCCATGTACCAATACGGTAGTAACGGCTGTGCCATTCTTGCGTATTGTTTCTGATGCCCGCTCTGGTGCTATGGGTGACGTAGGTATTGGCCTATCGGCTGATCCTAATGCCATGCATTTTAATGCCTCTAAATTGGTTTTTGCCGAAGAGGAGCTTGCGGTTTCAGCAACCTATACACCGTGGTTACGAGCCCTTGGGCTTAATGATGTGTATCTGGCATACCTGACTGCATACTACAAGCTGGATGACTTGCAGGCCCTAGGTTTTGGCCTTCGCTACTTTTCCTTAGGCAGCATCCAATTTACTGACCCCAATGGGCAACCGCTGAACACAGGTCGCCCCAATGAATTTGAGGTATCGCTGGCCTACTCTCGTAAATTATCTGAAAACTTCGCCGCCGCCATTACGGGTAAATTTATTTATTCTAATCTGGCTGCCGGACAAATTGTTGAAGGGGAAACCATTGAGCCTGGTATTGCAGGAGCAGCCGATGTTTCTTTTACCTATAAAACAGATATTGACCTCAACAAAGGTGACTCTGAGTTAACCGTAGGGCTAGCCCTGACCAATATTGGCTCAAAAATAACCTATACCAATTCGCTGAACCGCGATTTCCTTCCAGCCAACTTTGGCTTAGGGGCTGGCTGGAAACTCGACTTTGACGAGTATATCAGCCTTACTATTGCAGCGGACGTCAACAAGCTTTTGGTACCTACACCTTGCCAGGGTGACAACTGTGATGAAAATAATGATGGGCGACCCGATTATAAGGATCAATCCCCTATTAGCTCTATTTTCTCCTCCTGGTCGGATGCCCCTGAAGGGTTTAGTGAAGAACTACGTGAGTTTATTTATTCAATTGGGCTTGAATACTGGTACGACCAGCAATTCGCGGTACGTGCAGGTTATTTCAACGAGCATGTCCAGAAAGGTAATCGTAAGTTTTTCACGGTTGGGCTAGGACTCAAATACAATATCTTTGGATTGAACTTTTCTTATCTGATTCCCACAACCAATCAGCGTAATCCACTTGATAATACGCTGCGATTCTCTTTGCTGTTTGACTTCGGTTAAATGGATCAAAACTAGCAGGTACTGCTTGTTGGTTAAAAATCCCGGAGTCACATTGACTCCGGGATTTT
>JABSSK010000347.1 GCA_013214265.1 Saprospiraceae bacterium
TATATAAAGGGAATGGTGCGTACAGTTAATGATCAGGGCTGGGATGGTCTGGCTATTAACTTTAGAGGATGTAGCGGTGAAGATAATTGGCAACTTCGTTCTTATCATATGGGAGAAACGAACGACCTGCACTTAGTCATTCAGCATGCTGTGGCACAAAAAAAATATAAGGCTATCTATCTTTGTGGCTATAGCTTAGGCGGGAATGTAGTTTTGATGTACCTGAGTCGAGATCGGAATATGGTCCCTAAAGAAGTAAAGTGTGGGGTTGCATTTTCTGTACCTGCTCATATCCCCACTGCGAATAATGAAATTAGCAAGTGGCATAACGCATTATATGTTTTTCGCTTCATGCGTTCGTTAAAACAAAAATTGAAACGAAAAATAACAGCATTCCCCGAAGCTTTTCCTCATAAAATGCCTCGTAGCAGGCATTTTTTAAGCTTTGATAATTACTACACCGCTCCAGTTCACGGATTTAAAGATGCGCATCACTATTGGAGAACAAGTAGCTGTCTGGATTTTTTGCCTCATTTAGGGCGCCCTGCTCTGCTCATCAATGCGCAAGATGATACTTTCCTGAGTCCGGAGTGTTATCCGATTGCTGAAGCGAAACGCTCCACCTTACTCCATTTGGCTATGCCTAAATTTGGAGGCCATGTTGGTTTTCTGGATTGGAATCGGCGCACCTTATGGAATGAAGAAAAAGCAATGCAATTTATGTCGAAGTGGACATAATAACACAAGGTGTGTTCATTTTATTTTTACATACACCCACAAACGCTAGTATGCTTCGACCAAAGAGTTGATGCGTCAGAAAATTACCTTTTAGTGCTTCTTTTTGATGTTATTTCTCAAATGCATCATATGACAGACGCATGGCTTTAAATTGGTTTTAAGGGATGGAAACTATTTAGAGGTCATATGCTTTTGACTAGAATGGGGCGTACATCAAATAAATCATTCTAATTCTTGAGTTCTAGCCTTAATAATTCGTTAAACCAAGTGTAATTTGCATACTTTTGCAGGCCGTTCTAGTTAAACGAAGTATGAGCTCAGCCGCGGAAAATCCAACAGATCCATCAAATTACGAACCTAACTCTGAACAAAATGAGCGTCAGGGCTGGCGGTCTTTACTGATGTGGTTTCAGCGCATTCTGCTGACTATTTTCGGGCTTTTCATTCTTTCCTATCTCATTATTCACATCCCAGTAATTCAAAACTGGACGGTCAAAAGGGTCACCAACTCGTTATCCGAACGGCTAGATACAAAAGTGGTTATCGATTACTTCCGAATGGATTTCTTGAATAAAGTGAGTCTGCGAGGTGTTTATATTGAGGACTTGAACCACGATACGCTTTTGGTAGCAGATCGCTTAAGTGCTAGCCTTAATTTAAATCCAGTAGCCATCATAAAGAAGGGTTTAGTAATTAGTCAACTCGACTTATCTGATGCTCAACTGTTCTTGCGTCGTGCACCCGATGCTAAAGAAGATAACTTAAAATCGATGCTTCGGCTACTCATCAATCCGGAAAAAAAGAAAAAGAAGGGTGGCTTTAGTTTGGGCTTGTCCCGCCTTAACCTGGATCAGATCGCCTTTTACAGTTTCGATCAGTACAAAGGCCAACGCATGAAAATTAAGCTGAAAGAAGGCCTGCTGCAAATACAAACTCTGGATATACCCAATGCCTTCATTTATGCTGATTATGTACGGCTTACCGAGCCGCAAATTGCTATCGATGATTATCCGCGTTCTCCTTACTTTCCCGATACGATCATACAGAAAAAACGCGACTCTACACGGTTATCCTTAACAATCGGTGAGTTAGATTTCAGGAAGGGTGTTTTTGATTTGCACAACTACCGTAAAGAGCCCCTTAAGCTAACTGAAGATGATAAACTGAATTATCGTCACCTTGAGGTTTATGACATTGATATGCGGGTACAACGTTTTAGCTTTGAAGAGGATGTGTTTTCGGGGAATATCAAGAAAATGGCCGCTAAAGAGAAAAGTGGATTCACACTTAACAACTTCAGTGTGTCAGATGCTATGGTAGGGCGACAAGGCTTTCAATTGAATGGGTTACAAATTCAGACCCCCGAAACGAGAATTGGTGATACATTAATTTTCCGGTATGACGGCTATCGTTCTTTTCGTGATTTTGAGAATAGTGTCATTATGGAAGGGCGTTTTAATAATGCTAACGTACGATTAGAAGATATTATGACGTTTGCACCCGGATTATATAATAACGCTTTTTTCCGAAGTAATGCCAACAAAAAATTAGTATTAGATGGTATTCTTCGCGGTACGGTCAATAACTTAAGTGGTCGTAATTTAAACATTCGGTTAGGGGACAAAACAGCTTTGAAAGGTCGTTTTAGCTCCAGAAATCTGGCAGTGAAGAATAACGAATCCATGAACCTTAGGCTGGACGATTTACGAACTAATATGCGCACATTGCGTGACGTGGTACCTAATCTCAGCCTTCCTGCGAACTTCGATCGTCTTGGCTCGCTTCGATTTAATGGCTCCTTTGATGGGTTTTTTGCTGACTTTGTGGCAAATGGCTATTTGCGTACGGATATTGGTGAGGCTGAAATGGATATGCAAATGAATCTTTTTGAAGGAAAGGAGAAAGTAAGATATCGGGGCGAAATGGATCTGCGGAATTTTGATCTGGGTATTTGGACAGGAAATACAGACTTAGGTAAAGTTACATTTACTTCCAGAGTCCTTAATGGTTTTGGTATTGCAGGGAAGAATGTTCGTGCTGATTTGGCTGCCAAAGTATCTAATTTTGAATTTAAAGAATATCAATATAAAAATGCCAGTATTGCGGGGCAGTTGGAAGCACGCCAATTTGATGGGAATTTTGTGATTCGAGATGAGAATATCGATTTCTCCTTTGCTGGGCAGTTGGAGTTCGGTGAAGATGTTCCGTACTATAATTTTGAGGCGTTTATTAATCGGCTTGATCTGCAGGCGCTAAACTTTACAGAGGAAGCCATTGTACTTTCTGGTGATGTAGACTTAAACCTAAAAAATCAGAAAATTGCCGATCTATCCGGTTCCGCAGAAGTACGAAACTTTACCCTGGAAACGACAGATACCAGTTACGCCATTTCTTTTATCGATCTGAACAGTTGGGTTGATAGTTCAGCCGTTAAGCATTTAACCCTACAATCTGATGTAGCAGGAGGCTCTATGCAAGGTCAGTTTCGATTGGATCGTATTCCGACCACACTTTTTCAATATGTCAACCAGAATTTTCCGGAATTTTCCAGAGAACTTCGTATTCCATTGAAAGACACCATAGCTTCGGGTGCTTTCTTTGATTTCGATATACAGATTGAGGACACAAAAGGCTTGACCAAACTGCTTGACCCCAAATTAGGTGAATTTAAGAACGTGTCCCTATCTGGCATATTAGATGATCGACAGCAACAATTTGATGTGAAAATATCGGTGCCTGCATTGGATTACGATAATATACATGCTGAATCCATTTTTATGGTTCTCGATTCTGATCACTCTGAAGGCGAGCTGGACTTTTCGGTGGAAAAGCTAATACTGAACAATAAAACATATTTCGCTCCAATTACGCTGATTAGTTTTTTAGACAGGGATACGCTACTCTTCAGCCTTAATTATGATGATGAAGATCAGACTGCATTCTTAGGTAATCTAGAAGTAGACGGTAGGCTTACAGTAAGGGATACCAATATACTAGATTTACACTTTGATGATAGTAAACTTGTGTTCCTGGAAACCCCTTGGCAAATTGATGAAGATAATGTTATCACATTTCTGAAAGACAGCGTAACCATAACCGATTTTACTACCCGTTCACAGGATAAGGTAGTCGCTTTTAACAGCTTTGGCCAACGGGGAGTAAATATAAGCGCTGACAACCTTGATATGGCGGAGATAAATGAACTCATTCAATTTAAACCCTTAGATTTTGGTGGTAAAATCGATGTAGCCATCCGATCAGATGATATTTTCAAGGCTTCGGATCTAAAAGTAGTCTGCCTATCAGATACCCTTTGGATTAATGGTGACGATTGGGGCCAACTCAGATTAGATGCTTCTGCACCCACACCTAAAGCCCCCTTATACACCTATTTCACTTTAACCAAAGACACAGCCCAATTGATATTAGAAGGGTTTTATAATCTTGGAGAATTAGGAAACGAACCGATACAAGAAAAGCAGTACTTTGATGCTAACCTCGATATAAACGGATATCCACTGACCATAGCAGAGTACTTTATTGGAAATACTATTTCTGACACCTATGGAACATTTGATGCAGGACTTCGATTTTATGGAACACCTTCCGATCCAAATGTTTTTGGTGCGCTAGCTATGTCAGCCGGAGGGCTAAAGGTGAACTTTTTAAAAACCGACTACGCTTGGGAAGAATCAGAGATAGCAGTCAATAATTATTTATTTGATTTGACCGGCACTCAACTGGTAGATAAATATGGACATATCGCTCTGGTCAATGGTGGAATTCGACATGATCAGCTCAAAGATTTTGGCTTCAATGCACGCCTGACAACTAACCGATTTTTAGCTTTAGATACAGAGAAAGGTGATAATAAGCTCTTTTATGGCCATGCCTTGGGGGATGGAGAAGTCTTATTTACAGGCTCTTTTAAACAGCCGGATGTTTATGTACGAGCTAAAGTTGCGGATAGTACACGGATTGTTATTCCTGTAAGTCAAGAAAGAACCGCTTCAGAGCTTAGCTTTCTGCGGTTTGTCGATAGGGATGCGCCCGTTGAAGATGACCTAAACAGCGGATTTAGTGATCGCTTGCCAGATTTGAAAGGCGTGAGTTTGGAAATGGAATTGGAGGTTAATCCGGAGGCAGAACTTCAAATTATCTTTAACGAACAAGCTGGCGATATCATTCAAGGAAAGGG
>JABSSK010000348.1 GCA_013214265.1 Saprospiraceae bacterium
GCCTTTCAGCAATTTCTGGATATGATTGTTGACACCCGGGATGTATATGAAGATGATATCAGCCCGAAGTTAAAACTAACGCAGGCAGAGCTAAACGATTGGAGCACCAGAATTGATCAGGTTGAGGTTCCGGCTGAGGTGTTGAATACCATTCAGATTCTCAAGGTCAAGCTCAATGAATACAATAATAATCCAAACCATGGCGATCAGAAAATTTTGGTATTCGATCGCCGGTGGAAAAAAATTGTGCGGTTACTCCGGACTTCGGCTTTCTTGAATGGACGTGCTAAAGCCGACCTGATGGACTGTTTCCTAATCATGCATTGTTTATGGAATAAGCCGGCACAACTGGATATTTTACGAGAAATGATTCAGGAAGCGGTTCGAAAACACGGGTATACACTAGCGGTAAATCTCAGAATAATTAAACAGGAAGTTGCTGATTTTGAAGAGGATGTTCATCAGGAAATCCGGGTAAAACACGTACTGACAGAAGAAGTACCTCTGTTGCTTAATGAGGCATATTTTGAGGTTTTAAATGATGATAACCAATTCGAGGGGAATCATATTAACACCAAGCAATGGCGAGGCTTGCGTATGGACGAGTTTCAGGTTACCAATTTTTATGATCAGGATATGAACTTGCGAAACCGACTCAAGGCACGTCGTGGCCGCAACCAACATACTATTGATATTGAATACAATTCGGAAGTTAAAACCTATAGAATCCGTACAAAGCAGGCAGAAAAAACGGAAGTGATCTTTAAGAAGCCGCATCCGGTGGTAGCCAAGCACTGGGATGAGCGCTATGCTAGATTGGTAGCATATATTGGTACCAAGCAAAAGCATATTAAAAACGATGCACCTGCTGAATTGGCTGATGTCGATCAAAATTTGTTTGTGGACTCCGCATTTGGAGAAACTGTTCGACGCAATATGGACGAAGTTAAGGATGCGTTACAATCACTTCTTTTGCGCTTGGAAAAGATTCAGTATGACTATGCTTCCCTTGAAAATTAGGTTCAATTTTTTTCATTATGTCTAACCTCAGTGATCGTTTAGAGCAGGAATACGAACGTTTTATCGAGTTTGGTCAATTACTGGATCGCCAAACCCGCAAATACTTGGTTCAATACCTTCAGAATCTTGTGCATGATAAAGCCTATTCTTTTCCTGAAGACCTCGAGGATCATTACTACAGTTACTTTCGAAAAGCATTGGATGATTTGTTTGCGATTGAACAACTGTTGCCTACGCTACAAAGAAATCAGCGCATTTCTGAACAAGTGATTCTGGATACGCTCTATTGGATGCGAAAGACTTTTGATAAGACTCGCGCCAAGAATCCTTTTGAAGAGGAAGAGAGCCGATTACAAATGTGGTCCATCACACCAATGAACCTATTCAAGAAGAGATGGTTCGTGATGATCAATTATTTGTCCCAGGTGTATAATCGAGAAGAACTAAATATTGATTTTTATCAGTCTCAGTTTGATAATCTTATTGGCAAAACGATGGATTCGGAACCATTGAAACCCGAAGGGAAGGAGAAGCTAGAAAGGGTGCTAACTGATTTGCTTGCACAATGGGATGCCCTTTTACATGCCAAGATTTTAGAGCATCAATTGCAATATCTAGAAGAAGAGATTAACGACTATCTTGATTTGATGAAGGCTAAAGTGGATGAATACAGCCAACTCATGTCGCTTATTTCTCCGTTTTCTGATTATTTAGGTTGGGATATGTCAAGGTCACTCTGGGAAGACACTTCTTTTTCAATTTTGGAGGAATACCACCATTTGCTGGAGCAGGAAGACTCACTGAAGGAACTGGTGGACTTACTTGGTCGAATGCGGGAAGCCGAAATTCAAATGGAAGAAGAAGCACTGGAAAAGACAATTATTCGTCAGGAATGGGTGCCGGATGAAACATCAAAAGCAGAAGTAGTTGGTATTCACGAGTCAGATGACCTCAATCAAATGTTAAGTTCCGAAGCGGCCTTGTTGGGGGATATCCGTACTGAAGATTTATTTTTGGCCAAGTTTGCTGAGAAGAACTTGCTAACGTTCAAGTACGAGGATAAGAAACTAGTACGAAGTGAGGATCAGATAACCGAAATGAATCAGCGTACCAGATTAAAGGAAAAAGGCCCTTTTATACTTTGTATCGATACAAGTGAGTCCATGCTGGGGCGGCCGGAGCAGATTGCCAAAGTCCTTGCTCTTGGGGTACTAAAAATGGCACTGCAAGAAAATAGAAAAGCCTATTTGATTAATTTTTCAATTGGTATAAAAACGATTGACCTGTATGATATTACAGATTCCATCGACGAGTTGGCCAAGTTTCTGCGGATGTCCTTTCATGGAGGAACGGATATTAGTTTGCCCTTATATGAAGCTATTCGGCAGATAAAAGGGGAAACATATCAGGATGCGGATGTATTAGTGATTTCTGATTTCATCATGTATCGAGTGGACAGGGAGGTATTGAAGGAAGTAAAATACTTTCAACAGAACCAAGGGACGCAATTCCATAGTTTAACCCTAGGGCAAGCGCCGAATGCTCAAATTCTTCAGTACTTCGATACCAATTGGGTTTTTGATCCAAAGGATAGGGGGATTATGCGGGAACTAACGATAGGATTAGAAACGCTTCGTACCCGATACTAAAAAGTCCCGGCACCTTGCATGTCCGGGACCAATTCTTCGGATACGAATTGTATCTGAAGGGCAACTGTGTAACAAATATACGGGATTTGTGGATAAATGTTCTATAAAGAAAGAGGGATACCCTAATTAGGGTATCCCTCCTTTATGATCTGACTAGATGTGGGCATTAGAACCTGAAGGCAGGCTCTAATCATCCACAGAACCGCCGAAGACACTGGTTAGGTATTCGCGGTTCATTCTGGCAATATTTTCTATGCTAATACCTTTGGGGCATTCTGCTTCACAAGCCGTAATGTTGGAGCAGTATCCAAATCCTTCGGTATCCATTTGTTTGACCATGTTATTGACGCGGCGTTTTGTTTCTACTTTCCCTTGGGGTAGCAATGCCAAATGAGAAACTTTTGCAGAAACAAAAAGCATCGCCGAGGCATTAGGACATGCTGCTACACAAGCACCGCAGCCAATGCAACTAGCTGCGTTCATGGCTTCGTTAGCTTGCCCTTTCTCGACAGGTATAGCATTACCGTCTTGCGCTTGTCCTGTATTAACGGAAATATAGCCTCCTGCTTGAATGATGCGATCAAAAGCATCACGGTTTACGACTAGGTCCTTGATAATTGGAAACGCTTTAGCGCGGAAAGGTTCAATAGTAATTGTATCCCCATCTTTAAAATGACGCATATGCAATTGGCAGGTAGTAGTACCTTCATTTGGGCCATGAGGGTGACCATTAATTACCAGGTTACAGGTACCACAAATTCCTTCTCGACAATCGTGCTCAAACGATACGGGTTCTTTCTTTTCTGCAATGAGTTGTTCGTTTAGAACATCTAGCATCTCAAGAAATGACATATGCTCGGTTACATTATCCAGTTGATAGGATTCAAATGAACCTTTGGTTTCTGCATTGGGCTGACGCCATATTTTAAGTGTAAGTTTCATTTTTCTCTTTTTTGCCTTAGGTAATGCTTGGGATGATGCTTAGAATGAAGCATAAAGTCCCTATGCCTTACTTATAAGAGCGGGTTTTGAGTTCCACATTTTCGAAAACAAGTTCTTCTTTATGCAGCTTTGGCTCTTCGTCCCAGCCATTATATTCCCAGGCTGATACGTAGGCGTAGTTTTCATCATCGCGCAAGGCTTCACCTTCCTCGGATTGATATTCCTCACGGAAATGGCCGCCACAAGATTCATTTCGATTTAGGGCGTCCAGAATCATTAGTTCCCCTAATTCCATGAAATCAGCAACCCGAAGTGCTTTTTCTAATTCAGGATTGTAATCATTAGCGGAACCAGGAACGAATACGTCTTCATAGAATTCTTGGCTGAGTTCCCTTACCATTTGGCGGGCGCTGCGCAAACCATCTGCATTACGGGACATCCCACAATAGTCCCACATAATTTTACCCAAACGGCGGTGGAAACTCTCAACAGATTGGTTGCCTTTTATCGACATGAGTCGCTCAATTCTTTCGCGGGTGTCACGTTCGGCTTGCTGGAAAGCTTCTTGATCTGCATCAATTTTAGGCGTACGAATTTCTTTGCTAAGAAACTGGCCAATAGTATAAGGTAGAACAAAGTAACCATCAGCCAAACCTTGCATTAATGCTGATGCACCTAGGCGATTTGCACCATGGTCGGAGAAGTTAGCTTCACCAATAGCAAACAAACCTGGAAGATTGGTTTCCAGGTTATAGTCAACCCACAAGCCACCCATAGTGTAATGCACCGCTGGATATATTTTCATGGGTACTTTGTAAGGGTCTTCACCGGTAATTTTCTCATACATCTCGAAGAGGTTACCGTATTTTTCCGATACGACCTGTTCTCCTAATTGGCGAATCATATCTTCAGATGGATTGTTCAGACCTTGATTGTGTGCTCTTGATTTTCCGTAACGTTCAATAGCAGATGCAAAATCAAGGTATACCGCTAGGCCAGTAGGCGCAACACCTAAGCCTTCATCACATACTGTTTTGGCTGCTCTAGATGCAACATCACGAGGAACAAGGTTACCAAAAGCAGGGTAACGCCGCTCTAGATAATAGTCACGATCTTCTTCGGTTATATCGAGAGGTGATTTTTGACCCGTTCGAATAGCCTGAGCATCATCTTGGTTTTTGGGTACCCATACACGTCCATCGTTTCGTAGAGATTCCGACATCAAAGTTAGTTTTGACTGCAAGCCGGTGAGGATGTTTTCATCCAACACACCAATGGCCCTGAAGGTATCAACCGTAATGGCCATGGTGAAG
>JABSSK010000349.1 GCA_013214265.1 Saprospiraceae bacterium
TTCTCATATAGTTAACATTAACTTTTGCATATTTGCGCTAAACGAAAAACTAAGATATGCTCCCACGTCAGAATCCGACTGAAACACAGGCTTGGAAACAGTTGGAAAGCCATTATGAAGTTGTAAAGGAACAGCCCCTGCGTAAGTTGTTTGCTCAGGATCCTGACCGGTTTGCAAAGTTCAGTCTTACTATTGGTGATATATTGCTGGATTACGCAAAAAATAGAATTACAGACGAGTCCCTAAATCTGCTTATTGGACTGGCGGAAGAATGTAAATTGGGAGAGGCTATCGAAGCTATGTTCAGTGGGCAAGTCATCAATGAAACCGAAGGTCGTGCCGTTCTTCATATTGCTTTGCGCAACCAGTCAGATGATCCTATCATGGTGAATGGGGAAGATGTAATGCCCAAAGTACGTCGGGTCCTAAGTCGAATGCGCGATTTCAGTAAACAAATCATTTCTGGGGATTGGAAAGGGTATACGGGGAAGCCTATCCGTTCGATTGTTAATTTAGGGATAGGTGGTTCCGATTTGGGGCCGGTGATGGTAACTGAGGCCCTCAAGCCATATTGGAAGCCTGGAATGTCGGTACATTTTGTATCGAATGTGGATGGTACCCATATCTCGGAAGTCTTGCGGCAGGTAGATCCGGAAACGACCTTGTTCATGATCGCTTCCAAGTCATTTACGACGCAGGAAACGATGACAAATGCTTTTTCAGTAAGGCAGTGGTTTTTGGCAGCAGCACAAGATGAAGCGCATGTAGCCAAACATTTTGTCGCCTTATCCACCAATGAGCAGGCAGTTGTTGCATTCGGTTTTGATCCAGCTAATATGTTTGGATTCTGGGATTGGGTTGGCGGTCGTTATTCCCTAAGCTCTGCTATTGGATTATCTATTGCTTGTGTGATCGGATACGATCGATTTGAGGAACTCTTGCAGGGTTTTGCTGATATGGATCAGCATTTCAGAACTCAGCCCTTCCGAGAAAACGCACCCGTATTGCTGGCTTTGATCGGTATATGGTACAACAATTTTTTTGGTACCGAAACAGAAGCTATTCTCCCTTATGATCAGTATTTACATCGATTTGCTGCCTACTTTCAGCAAGGGAATATGGAGAGTAATGGTAAATCCGTGGATCGCAATGGTCAGTTGGTGAACTATCAGACAGGACCAATAGTATGGGGTGAGCCTGGCACCAATGGTCAGCATGCATTTTACCAACTCATTCATCAAGGAACTAAAATGATTCCTTGTGATTTCATCGCTCCGGCTATCAGTCATAATCCGATTGGAGACCACCATCCCAAGTTATTATCCAACTTTTTTGCACAAACTGAGGCTTTAATGAATGGTAAAACGGAAATGGAAGTGCGGCAGGAAATGGAAGCTCGAGGTGAAAGTGCTGAAAAGATAGACAAGTTGCTCTCTTTCAGGACTTTTACTGGGAATATTCCAACCAATTCCATATTGGTTCGTCAGATTACGCCTTTTACCTTAGGTCAGCTGATTGCCATGTATGAACATAAAATTTTTGTGCAAGGTATAATCTGGAATATCTTTAGCTTCGATCAATGGGGCGTAGAACTTGGAAAGCAACTGGCAAAATCTATTTTGCCCGAGCTAACGCAACATCGTGAAGTAACACATCATGATTCCAGCACTAATGGTTTAATTAATGCATACAAAGCCTGGGTGAAATAAAAAAACACCATTTCACCCAACCTTTTCTGACTAAGGGACCGTCTCACTACATGACAACCATCGCACAGGCGCCAGATGGCTTTCAGAAGACTAAAAAACCGTAGTGATGCGATCCCTTATTTATGTTTTGTTCTTTGCCCTTTCTGCTTGTAGCTTTTCTGGATGTGTGCAGGATACATGTGAATCCGAAACCCTTTATACTCGTTATGACCCAGTATATATAAAACCAGAAGCGCTTCGTACTAATATTTTTCCCGAAGGACCTCGTGATTTAGAGAAAACGGGAAAAATATACACCTACAAAAACTTTCTGTTTATCAACGAACCACGTGAGGGTATTCATGTATTTGATAATACGGATGCGGAAAATCCGGTTGCGCTATCGTTTATTGATATTCCAGGTAACGTAGACATAGCGGTACAAAATGATTTACTGTATGCGGATAATTATATCGATTTAGTCGTTTTTAATATAAATGACCCGGCTAATATCCAGATGGTAGGTCGTGCTGAAGGTGTTTTTCCTGAATTGGGTTTCGATACTAACCTTGGGTTTATTGTGGATTATGAAGAAACAGAAGTAACCGAAGCGGGACCGTGTAGCCAAGGCGATTGGTTTTGGGGGTCAGGTCGCAGACTGTGGGTGGATATTGCTTTTGAAGCTTCTGTAGGTACTGCCACCGGCACACCTTTGCCCAATCAGGTCGGGACAGGTGGCTCATTAGCTCGTTTTACGATTGGGTTCAATCGACTTTTTGTAGCGGATGATAGCGATCACCTTAAGGTTTTTAGTTTACAGGATCCAGTAGCACCCGAACTGACCAGTTCCCAATATATAGGTTTCGCTATTGAAACCATTTTCCCCTATGGTGAACATTTATTTATTGGTGCCCGCAATGGTATGCATATTTTGGAAGTCAGTAACCCGGATGAACCCCGATATATATCGACCTTTTGGCATACTAATGCTTGTGATCCGGTGTTTATTGATGGGGACATTGCATACATCACACTACGAGATGGAACCGAGTGTGAAACGTTTGCGAACCAATTAGATGTAGTAGATATTTCCAATTTATTCAGTCCCCGACTGATCAAAACATTTCCCATGCATCGACCGATAGGCTTATCGGTCAGGGATCAGCATTTATATTTATGTGATGACGATGCAGGATTAAAAGTTTTTGATGCTTCGGAACCTAAAGAAGTAGGAGATCGACTCTTACAGCACTTGAAAGCATTTCATGCGGTGGATGTGATTGCGATTCCAGGGCGTCCAATCCTGATGATGATTGGACCCAATGGTTTATATCAATTTGATATTAGTAAACCTGATGATCTATCATTGTTGAGTATCATCCCCATTGTTGAATCGTAACCGCATAATTATGGCAACTATGAAAATAAATTGGATATGCATGATGCTTTTGCTCCCAATGGTATGGGGGTGTCCATTGCATGCGCAAGAATGGTTGTCTCATGACCCCATATCCAATCTTCCTAGGGGTGCCCATCAAATACAGATGGGTATAAACCTAGGAGAGGATTTTAGTGGGCAGGGTATTACTGGCATATCAGTTGACTATACATATAGTATATTATTGTGGAAGAAATTGTATGCAGGGCTTACCACCGGACTACAACAGCCAGACCCAATAAATAGGTATATTATAATACCCACTGCTGCTGACGTTAAGTGGATTCCATTCACAGAGCAAAAACACCCCTGGATGATTGGTGTAACTTCTGGTTACACCTGGATCTTATACAGTGGAGATTCATTTTCTGGCAGAGAAAGATCGGGTGGTTTACGCTATCAATATTATGTTGGACGCATGTTTTCAACAAAAGGTAAGACGCATATTCTAGTGGATGTTGGGTTGTTTAAACAAAAATTGAAGAGCGTAATAGATAATTCGGACTTCAGTAGAACGCTCTATCGGAAAACAGATTTTTTAACCTTAAATAGGTTTCAGGTTCGATTTGGTGTTTTGTTCTAGGATTTGAAATTTTTATGATTCGAAGGAAAAAATATACCGAGGCTGAGATGGTGGCTGGATGCCGCCGCAATGATCGAAAGTATCAGGAGATACTGTATCGGCATTTTTTTCCTACTATGCATCGTATGGTTCAGCGGTATACTACGGATTCTGATGTTGTACTTACAATTATAAATAATGGGTTTCTAAAAGTATTTCGGAAAATTGATACATATACCCAATCAGGATCATTAGAAGGATGGATTCGGAAAATTATTTTCAGATCATTATCTGATCATTTTAGGACGGGAAAGAACCAACTCAAATTTCTGGAAATTGAAGCGCGGGATGTACCTACAGTATCAGGTGCACTGGATAAATTATTCTTGGAGGATTTACTTAAACTGGTGGATCAGTTGCCTGCCATAAGCAAAGAAGTTTTTCGGTTGTATTGCATCGAAGGCTTCAATCATAAAGAAATCGGTAGTCAGCTCAACATGAGTGAAGGTACATCCAAATGGCATCTTTCAAAAGCCAGAGAAAAACTACGTACCCTAGTTAATAAGCAATATAAGGACAGGCAGTATGCAGGATGAACAATTTGATTACATAGATGAAGGATGGGCAGCGATGAAGCAAGTCCTTGATCAAGAGATGCCCGTAAAAAAGCGGAGAGCTGTTTTTTGGTGGTGGTTACTACTAGCAGGTACTACGCTAATGTTAGCAATACTGGCGATCACTTATGATGGCTCAGAAGATGTGAAGGATATACCCTCCGGTCATCAAACCCCTTCTAATGTTATTGCCTCGTCAAAGTTATCGGAATCTGCCAATAATCAATCAGGCCATACAGGGGATAATATCCCTGAGCGATCTGAGGGGAGAGCATCTGTAAAGGAAACAGCATCCACTGTAACTCCAGTACCGTATTTGGTCCTGGATAGAGAGAAGAAATTAGATGCTTCCGTTCCGGTTCCGGTTCTGGTTCCGGAGGCAAGGGATTTGCCTTTTGGATACGCGCAAGATCCGCTGTTCATCGCTTTAACTCCGTTACGATCAATACCTGATTATGTTCGAATATTACCGCGTAAAGGGTCTGTTGTTCGAGTGACAACCAAAGATAAATCACCTGACATGGAACTCTCTTGTGCATCAAAGCCCGCTGCCCAGCTTTGGGTGGCGGGAACTTTTCACTCGGGAGCTGATCGGTGGGCCTCAGGAACGTCAGTAGCTGTT
>JABSSK010000035.1:0-4267 GCA_013214265.1 Saprospiraceae bacterium
TGCATTCGGAATAAATCGTTAATCGTTTGTTCCGGTTCTTTCCGCAATTTAGTCGTCCAATCTTTAGCATCCGAAGTTTGGGGCAAAGCAAAAAAGGTTTTTCCGCCGGATAAAATAAGAAGGACTAACCAATATTTGTATTTTTTTTTACCTAAAAAGTTGTCATTCCTTTTGCTGATAGCCATAATTAAGCCAACACATGCTTGGGGATATGGGAATATACAATTACCTTAACGCGCTGATTTTTCAAATAAAATGCTAACCAAGACGAACAAACTATGAAACGATCGTTCCTTCTTTTACTGAGCAGTCTTCTGTTACCTGTTCTGACTTTCGCACAAGAAGCGACAAAAAAGGGAATTGATGAACGCGTAAATGACGCCTTCAAACCCATAGCTGATGCTGTTGCAGGCATAATATTCTACCCTATACAATTTGGTAGTACGGAAAGTAGTAAAATGCCTATTGTTATTATTGTCCTCTTACTAGGTGCAACCATCTTTACAGTCTACTTTGGGTTCATTCAATTCAGAGGATTCAGATTAGCCGTAGATACAGTTCGTGGAAAATATTCAGACCCTAACGAGCAAGGTGAAGTTTCTCACTTCCAGGCGTTAACAGCAGCGCTTTCCGGAACGGTTGGTTTGGGTAATATTGCTGGGGTAGCTATTGCCATTTCTATTGGTGGTCCAGGTGCTACATTCTGGATGATTGCAGCTGGCCTTTTAGGGATGGCATCTAAGTTTACGGAATGTACATTAGGGGTTCGTTATCGAGATATTGGCCCCGATGGCACCGTATATGGTGGTCCTATGTATTATTTGAGCAAAGGCCTTAAAGAAAAAGGTCAGGCTACCCTTGGTAAAATATTAGCTGGCTTCTTTGCTATTATGTGTATCGGAGGATCATTTGGTGGTGGTAATATGTTTCAGGCCAATCAGGCAGCCCAACAATTCAATGATATGATTGGAGCCACTTCCGGCTCTGCTGGTTTGATATTTGGAATCGTTATGGCTATTGTCGTAGCCATTGTAATTATTGGCGGCATTAAAAGAATCGGGAAAGTGACCGAACGGGTTGTTCCTTTCATGTGTGGCGTCTACGTTGTTGCAGCACTCATTATTATTCTATACCATATTCAGGATATCCCCTGGGCTTTCGGGCAAATTATCAGCGGTGCTTTTTCTCCAGTTGGTATTGCTGGTGGTTTGGTTGGGGTATTGATTCAAGGCTTCCGCCGTGGTGCCTTTTCTAATGAAGCAGGTGTAGGTTCTGCAGCCATAGCCCACTCAGCAGTTAAAACGGAGCATCCTGCCAGTGAAGGTGTCGTTGCATTACTTGAACCATTTATTGACACTGTAGTTGTTTGTACCATGACTGCCCTTGTCATTATCATTACGAATGGTAATGGTGACATCATGACATACGGCCAACAAGCACCCGATGGCGTTCGTGCCACCTCAGCAGCATTTGCTAGTGTCATTCCATGGTTCCCATATGTGCTGGCCATCGCAGTTGTTCTTTTTGCTTTCTCGACTATGCTATCTTGGTCATACTACGGCTTGCATAGTTGGATGTACCTATTTGGTCGCACCAAAACAATGGATTATACTTACAAGATCTTATTCTGTATTTTCGTAGTGATTGGTTCCTCGGCAAGTCTTGGCGCCGTTACGGATTTCTCAGATGCCATGATCTTTGCCATGGTTGTTCCCAATATGATCGGGCTAATGTTCTTATTACCTGAGGTCAAAAAAGCCCTCCAAAGCTATACCAGCAAGATCAAATCAGGAGAAATAAAAACGGTTAAATAAACCTGTTTTGCTTTCGCCTAAAAGCGGCGTTCGGTTTCCTTCCGAACGCCGTTTTTTATGTATGGCGTTGTGCTGAGGTCTTAGATTTTCTTAGAGGTAGAACCTTTAGTGATCTATCCATCCAAGACTGTGGTCGATGTCGCTGCGGTAGTTGATGTAGCCAATACACCCCTGCACCAATACATACTCCCAGTAAACTGCCCAGTATGACGTCTTTCAAAAAATGCTGAACCAGATAGATACGCGACAAGCCAATCGATATCGCTAGAAGTAAGCATATAAAGTCGAGTCCGTGTCTTCTAGCTGACCAGGAAAAAGCAAGAAAGGAAAACAAAGCAAAACCAGCCATGGTATGCCCACTGGGAAAACTCGATATTTGACTGGCATTTACCTGTACGCCTTCAACTAGTACAAGTTGGTCGTCCAGCCCCAGCGTTCTGAAATAAGCTAAAGGCCTGGGGTGCCGAAAAATTTGTTTTGTAATTGCTGCTACCAGCGTAACTATAATGGCCAGCAATCCTACTCCCAAAGCTGAACGATACCGCTGAAATAACAATACCATAGTTACCACAATAAAAGCCCACTCTTCCCCGAATTGGGTAATGACAGAAAAGAAAAAATCACTCCAAGGGCTCCGTCGGGCATTGAACCACCAGATCCAATGGCCTTGTGCCGTGGTATACAAAGCAATCAGGCAAAAACCTAAAAACATAAGAAATGGGAACCAGAACCAGCGATGGCTATATAACCATTCTCTTAGCTGCATCATTGACCTTTGATTAGGCTGCTTGTTCAGGGGCATACTTTTCTTCTTTTGGAGCTTCCTTTTTCCGATCAAACCATTTCTTTATCAATTGCCCCACACGCCCTGATGTTCCTAGTTTTGAATCATTCATCGCTTTTCGCGTAAGCACAATACCTATGGGAAGTAGTATTCCACAAGGAAGCCAGGCAGCTGCAACTGCTGGCAGCACAAAACTCTCCGCAATTTTCCGGCAGAAAATAGTTAGAATCACAAAAAGCATAAAGAAAATAATAGACACCAAAATCGGGTAACCAAAGCCACCCTTACGAACGATGGCCCCCATAGGCGCACCAATCAGAATAAAGATCATACAAATAACAGCCATACTATACTTCATCTGCTGGTCGTAGATATACTTTACTTTTTGCTCTCGCATGCGTTCAAGGGTGCGCGACGCACTCTCCGCCTGATTTAATATGCTCCGGGCAAAAGTGCGTACCTTTCGGTACAATCGATCTCGCTCAATCGGACGGAATGTTTCTGCAAACGTAGCGTATTCTTCAATCGGCTTCAAATCAAAACGCCCCACTTCCTGACCACCAGACCCACGCCCAGCAGCGATCTTGTTCTGTTTTAATACTTGCCTGCGCGTTTCTATTGACTCTTCGTCCATATCGATTGAACCCGGAATATTAAAACTGTCGGCTGACACGTCTTGTACTTTAGGCTTTAAAATAGTGGTATCTAACTCTTCACCTGTAATGTAATTGCTCACATAATTGGACAACTCCATCTCTCGCTCTTGAATTTTATGCCCGATAGAATCCGCAGCTATTCCTAATTCTCTTGCACTGAGCATTTGACGATTCTCTTTAAAGAGGTCAGGGTTAGTCCGGTCAAGCGCAAACTCATCTAGATCGAACATCTTTTCCCAGGTTTCAAAATGCGTGCGTACAAATGGATAACTATTCCGATTGTGATGGGCACGGCGGCGTTGCTCTGCATATTGGAATCCATCCCGAAGTTTCATTATAAAAACACCACCATCAGAAGTGGAAAACATTTCCCCCGATCGTGCCGTAATGGTGGTTAATTCTCCCGTATTAATCTTAGTCTGATCATAAATAAGTACATCAAAAACATCCCGACCATTAGCACCTTTTCGACCAATATGAATAGCATAACCCTGAAAATCATCATTAAAGGTCCCCGTTTCCAAAGAAAGTGCAGGCTTCTTTTGTTGAATATCAAACATCCTACTTCCAAACTTGAGATTTGCATGGGGAATCAAAGTATTAGATGTATAAACCGAAAAGAGCACCGCAAAACAACCAAAGATCAACAACGAACGCATGATTCGAATCAAGGAGATACCCGCTGATTTCATACTGGATATTTCATAATGCTCCGCCATGTTACCCATAACCATTACCGAAGCAATCAAAATACCCAATGGAAGCGCCATCGGCACCAATGACATTGAGCGATAAATTAACAGCTCAATAATCATAAAAGGACCTAATCCTTTACCCGCTATATCATCGATATACAACCATAGTATTTGCATTAGCAATACAAACATGGCAATCGAAAAAGCCACAATAAAAGGTGGGATAAAACTGCTTATGACGAACTTATCAATCTTTTTCATACGTCCTGTCTCCGTCCATATTTCTCGGCAATAATCTAATAATAGTGCAAAGATATA
>JABSSK010000035.1:4277-20761 GCA_013214265.1 Saprospiraceae bacterium
CGGTTTTTATCAAAAACAAAGAAAAATGGCGCTGAGGTGTAACAAACCATCCTTAGCTCCGTCTTGCCCATGATTATGACACCCGACGAATTTACAAAACACATATCAGCCTTTAGCGACAAATTGTATCGATTTGCACATAAAATGCTAAACGATTCAGAACGCGCAAAAGATGCTGTACCAGACGTATGTATGAAATTGTGGCGCCAACGCGACCAATTACATGCTTTCGAAAAACTGGAAGCCTGGTGTATGCGGCTCGTAAAAAATCGATGTATCGACTTGCTGCGTTCTCCGGCCAACAGAGTGGATAACCTGGATAAACAAAACGAAAGAAGATCCTATGGCCATTCTCCTGATGCGTTTACCGAACAAAAAGACACCCTACATCGCATTAAAAGCTTTATGAAAAAACTACCGCAAAAGCAAAGTATGGTCATGCACTTACGCGATGTTGAAGGTATGAGTTACCAGGAAATAGCGGATATCATGGATATTACCATGGCCCAAGTTAAAATTACCTTATTCAGGGCACGCAAAGCCATCCGTACCCAACTAGAAAATGCAAACGCTTATGGTCTTTGATCACCAACATATTCAAAATCTGCTGGATAACTACTTCGAAGGGCAAACATCCATAGCGGATGAACAGCAACTGCAACAGTTTTTCCAACAAAAAAATATCCCTGAACCCTTTCAGCCTTATGCCGGTTGGTTCCAGTTCGTTACAACCGAACAAGCCCAATCCATAGGTCCTGATTTCCTCCCACAGTTACGCCAGCAAATTGCAGTGGAAGAAAAACCACGTGCAGCCACAAAAGTTCTTCGCTTACCTCCTGTAATACAACGGATAGCAGCCATCACCATCGGTATTGGCCTCATTACGTGGCTGTGGTCCAGCGAAGTGCAACAACCGCCTACTGCCAAAGCAATTGATTGGAGTCAGTATGAACCCGATACGCCAGCCGAAGCGATGGCGATATACCAAAGAACTATGATGAAGGTTTCGGTACACTTGAACCAGGGTGTAACCAAAGCCTCTGGTAAGCTGCAAAAAATAGAAGATTTAGGTGCCTATTTTAAATAATTCAATAACCATTACTAAACTTTACATCATGCGACTGTTACATTTTTTATTTACTGTATGTATCCTATCCTGCTTAAGTGTACCGCTCACTGCTCAATCCGATAACATAAATGCCATCGACAGATACTTCACGAAATACGTTGATGACGAACGGTTCTCTGTCGTA
The DNA here is from genome assembly GCA_013214265.1 of Saprospiraceae bacterium. Taxonomy (GTDB): domain Bacteria; phylum Bacteroidota; class Bacteroidia; order Chitinophagales; family Saprospiraceae; genus DT-110. The sequence continues at coordinate 5,531 of JABSSK010000035.1, forward strand.
TATATCAGTGGTCGCCTATTTAATATGCTTGGTTCTCTGGACAAAGAGACCGTTCATTTAGATACACAGGAAGACGCCGATGCGCTCATGCGTATTGCCAAGAATCTGGAAGGGCTACGGATCCTTACTGCTGATCAGGACGCTCAGGGTTTGTACGCTGAAGCAAAATCCAAAATTGAATTATCCGTTTACGAACCGCTAATGACCATTAGAAACAAAGACGGTAGTAATATCGAGTTATTGGTACGCGAAACCAAAGGCAAAATCAAGGAACTTTTAATGCTTGGTGGTGGAGAAGAGTTTTTTTTACTAAGCTTCATCGGTGACCTCGACCTTACCGACATCTCTGATCTGGCAAACGATATGAATAAATAGAACGACCTATCCGTACCCTAAATAAATTCTAAGTAAAACCTGAAGCCCATTCTTCATCCTTGGGGTAGAGATATGCCCCCACTAAAATGATGCTGAGCACTTACTTCAGGTAGCTGTAAATTATCTATTATCCCTCTCAATTTTTAATGTCATGCATAAAGCAATCATAATATTAGCCCTAGTTTGTGCAGGGCTGCAAGTCAAAGCACAAGATCCGGTCATTCAAAAATTTTACCGAACATATACCGAATTAGAGAACGTGGAAGACATTCAAGTCAAAGGTTGGATTCTAAAACTAGCCGGTCGGTATGTTGATGAAAAAGGAGTTGCTTCCACCTTACAGAAAATAAGTAAGCTCCGAGTAATGACGATTGACGACGGCAATACAGTCACCAATCAAGCGTACAACAACCTCGTTCGTCAGGTTCGAAACCGCCAATTCGAAGATCTTATTCAATTTAAAGATAGGGACTCGGCCATTCAGGTTATGATTCGCGAAAAAAAGAACCGCATCACGGATGTGCTCATGCTAATCAATGGGGATGATTCTTTCACCCTACTCTCTTTGGAAGGGGCATTAAAATTTAGCGATCTGAAATCGCTGAATATAGATGTAGAAGGCGGAGAGCATTTTAAAAAGATTCCGGCTCGCCGCAAAGATATTCCCCAAGCGTAATACGATTTCCATTCGTTCGCTTCCACTTAGGGACTAAAGGATGATGCCTTTAGTCCCTATTTATTTATACTGTATTTTCCCTAGAAGCATCCTGCCCGCCTTTTCTAGGTTTTCCATTATATTTAGAACCGGTATGTTTTCTTGCAGCAAGCAACTTATTTATACCGGCTATTGATGGACAAAAAATAAAACTATGCGACAACTTCTATGCCTGTGCCTAATTCTTTTGGCACAGGGTATGGTGGCTCAAAAAATGGAGCAACCAGCCGCTACTACGGCAAAAGATCGAATTGAAAGTTATGCCCAACATCAGGCATTAGGAGAAAGCTCCCTCGTTCGGAATATCCCATTTACGTCTATTGGCCCTACGGTTTTTTCCGGAAGGATTGTTGACCTTGATGTATGGGAAAAAGATCCCAGTCACTTCTACGCTGCTTATGCATCAGGTGGCTTATGGAAAACAACCAACAATGGCATCAGCTTCGAACCTTTATTTGATGATCAAATGGTGATGACCCTAGGTGATATAGCAGTTGACTGGGACAACAACATTATTTACGCTGGTACTGGGGAAAACAACTCTAGCCGTTCATCTTATGCTGGTGTAGGCATGTACAAAAGTATGGATGGTGGTGCCTCCTGGCGCCACATCGGATTAGAAGAATCTCACCATATCAGTAGGATCATTATTCATCCTGACGACCCCAACACGGTGTGGGTAGCTGTATTAGGGCATTTATATTCTCCTAATGCAGAACGTGGTTTATACAAAACAACAGATGGTGGACAATCATGGCAACAAACACTGTATGTTAACGACAATGCAGGTGCCGTAGACTTAATTATCGATCCGGAGAACCCCGATGTTTTATATTGTGCTACTTGGGAGCGTACCCGTCGGGCCTGGAATTTTGTTGAATCAGGAGAGGGAAGTGGTATTTATAAGAGTACGGATGGTGGTGACACTTGGGTTAGCCTAACGCCCAAAGACGGGGTTTTCCCTGCTGATGAAGGGGCAGGTCGTATTGGGCTAGCTCTTCATAAAGAAAATGGAAAATCCGTTCTTTATGCATCGATCGATAATTATAACCGCCGACCAGCAGAAGACAATAACGAAGATGAAAGCCTAACCAAAGATGACCTTAGAAACATGTCATCTGAAGATTTCCTAAAGCTGGAAAAATCAAAGATCACCGCATATTTAAGGGAATACAGATTCCCCCGCAAGTATAATACCGATGCCATCATGAACATGGTTAAGTCAGGGAAAATCAAACCGATTGCCCTCGTTGAATATGTTGAAGATGCCAATTCTCTGTTGTTTGATACTCCGGTAATCGGATTAGAAATCTACCGGTCTGAAGATGAAGGCAAAAGTTGGACTCGTGCACATGACGGATATATCGACGGTGTTTACTCTTCCTATGGCTACTATTTTGGGCAGATTCGCGTATCCCCACACGATGCGGATAAGATTTATGTTCTTGGTGTACCCGTTATTAAATCGGAAGACGGCGGAAAAAGCTGGAAATCAATTAACGGTGATAATGTACATTCAGATCATCATGCCTTATGGTTAAATCCCAATCGTGCGGATCACCTCATTTTAGGAAATGACGGTGGGGTAAATATTTCCTATGATGATGGTGAAAAGTATGCCAAGTGCAATACGCCATCGGTAGGGCAGTTCTACTATGTAGCCGCTGACATGGCGGAGCCGTATAATGTATATGGTGGCTTACAAGACAACGGTGTTTGGATGGGTCCGAGTACGTATCAATCGAATACCAGTTGGCACGGTAGTGGGCAATACCCATATCGCCGCATCTACGGTGGGGACGGTATGCAGGTAATGATCGATAGTAGAGATAACGAAACCGTATATACAGGGCTACAGTTTGGAAATTACGCTCGATTAAATACCCGGACAGGGGAAAGGCAATCGATAACCCCTCGCCATGAGTTGGGTGATCGACCACTGCGCTGGAACTGGCAAACACCCATTCACCTATCTGTTCATAACCAAGATATTTTATATATGGGATCGAATAAATTGCATCGATCCATGGATCAGGGGGATCATTTCTCAGCCATCTCAGGCGACCTGACCCAAGGTGGTATAAAAGGTGATGTTCCTTTCGGAACTTTAACGACCATTCACGAATCCCCGCTACAGTTTGGTTTACTCTATGTTGGATCTGATGATGGGTTAGTGCATGTCACAAAGGATGGAGGTGCTACCTGGACGGACATTTCCCAAGGGTTACCTGATAATATGTGGGTGGCGCGCGTTCAGGCGTCTTCTTTTGTGGAAGGAAGGGTCTATGCAGTATTAAATGGATACCGGTGGGATGATTTCAAGCCATATGCTTACGTTTCCGATGATTATGGTCAAAGTTGGCAGGCGATTGGTAAGGATTTACCCTTAGAACCGCTTAATGTAATCAAGGAAGATCCTGCCAATGAAAACATCATTTATGTTGGGAGTGATCATGGTTTGTATGTAAGCTTGAATCGAGGTTCTTCATTCATGCTGATGGACAATGGCCTGCCGGCAGTGCCAGTTCACGATGTTGTTATCCATCCCAGGGATAAAGATATTATTGTAGGTACACATGGCCGTTCCATCTATAAGGGCCCAGCAAATGAACTTCAGCAATTGAACGATGAGTTACTTGCCCAGACCATTCATGTGTTTGATATTCAGGACCAAAGAAGTAGCCCTCGCTGGGGATCCAGTTGGACCAGTTGGACGGATGCCTTTGAGCCTAAAACGACCATTCCTATTTTCACCAACAAGCCTGGCAAGCTTACGATACGTATCAAGCACGATAATCTGGTTCTCCAAAAAATGGAGGTTGAAGTTCATGCAGGTTTACATTATCTGGATTACGACTACAGCATTATGAACAAACAAACAGATGCCTACGCTGAAGCACTCAATGCGTCTCAGAAAAAGAATCAAGCGCCTATCGAAGTAAAAGCTGCTGATAATAAAAAGACTTATTTAAAGGCAGGTACATATACCTTGGAATGCGAAATGAATGGCGACAAATCAAGTACCACACTAACCCTCAAATAGGGTGATTGATATCTAAATACTTGGGGTTAGCCCAGCCACTTTAAGAATTTAAAGTATAACAGCGCTGAACGTAGTCAACCTAACGTTCAGCGTTTTTTATGCTATTTTAATCTATTGGACTCCGCTCCAAAATACTCCCAAAAGTAGAATAGGGATAATTCGTAGTGCGATGCATTCTCTCGATCAAATTGCAAATTTCACCTACAACTGCGCTAAACGTAAACAACCCTACGTTCAGCGTTTTTTATGCTATTTTAATCTAGTAAACGTTCACATCTTTAGAATTAAACTTAATATTGAATCTCATTTACTAAAACCTATTTTCCAAAACCCATATATCCAACAAGGAATATCAGCCAGATAGCTTTTTAAAGCAAAGACTATGCAAATGATTTTATCCTGAAATCTGTGTATGATATTCCTAAAATAATTTAACAACCCCAGCACCATAATAATCACCCGGCTGTCTCCTACCTTTCTATGGTTTCAGTCCAAATCAAAACATCATCAAGCCTTTAGGGCATTCGACAGCTTAGCCGAATGGTTCATTTGTATTGCCAACACGGAATTGATCACAAATCCCTGTAAAGCAGTCCACTTGATCCATATTTCCTTCGCGGACAATCTATTGATTCTTATCAATTGAAATGGTGAAAGGCCCTGACGGTATGGCCTATTTATTTGCTTACGTAGCTAATGCATTCGGTAAGCCTGCTCATCTATTGTTGTTATATCATTGCCAATGCATAGTACGGGCAGTGCGCCGATCAATCATACTATTTTTTAATCTAATTCACTATGTTATGAAACGAAGCAACCGTATAATGCTTCTGCTAAGTGTACTACTAACCGCGTATGGATTCCGAGCTGATGCGCAGTACAACTACTCGGGTACAGTAACAAGTTCCACCGACAATCAACCTTTAATTGGTGCAACTATTCTGATAAAGGGTACTAATACTGGTGTTGCATCTGGTATTGATGGGTCCTTTAATCTTCAAGCTGATATTGGTCAAACCCTCATGTTTACCTACACAGGTTTTGTCACGCAGGAAGTTGAATTAACCGCCAACTTACAGCTTAACATTATACTTGCGCCTGACAACCTGATTTTGGAGGAAGTCGTCGTCACAGGGTATGGCGAACAATCCCGTTCTTCATTTACGGGTGCTGCAGTTAAAGCCCCTATGGACCGCATTGCGGAAGCACCCCGATCCAGTCTGATTGAAAGTTTGCAAGGTAATGTTGCAGGTTTGCAGGTAAACCAAGGTAGTGGACAACCCGGTGCTTTTCAGAATGTTCAGATTCGAGGTCTTGGATCTATTAATGCTGGCACCAATCCACTTTATGTTATTGACGGAATTCCGGTAATTAATGAAAACATTGGAAATGAATCCACAACTTCTACCCCGTTAGCAGGTATTAATCCACAAGACATTGAAGACATTCAGGTACTTAAAGATGCCTCAGCGACATCCATTTATGGTTCTCGTGGTGCCAATGGTGTTATCATTATTACAACCAAGAAAGGAAAAGAAGGTGTTCCTAGAGTAACCCTAAATGTTCAGACTGGTATTTCGAATGTATCCTTAGCCGACGATTTACGACCATTAAATACGCGGGAATATCTGGAACTTATGCGTGAAGGATTGATCAATTCGGGTAACGCTTCTAATGAAGCAGAAGCGAATGCCATTATTGCACAAAATATTGCTGATCCTTCCGTTGACACCGACTGGTTTGATGAAATCACCCAACAGGGTAGTTTTTCTCAAGCGACCCTTTCCATTGCAGGTGGGAATGAACGAACCAAGTACTATGCTTCTGGAGGCTACCTCAATAATGAAGGCACCATCCTTTCCACTGATTTTGAGCGATTGTCCGCCCGGTTAAACCTAGAAACCCAGATGAATGACTGGTTGAATCTCGGTATGAATGTGAGTGCTGCTCATACCACCCAAAACACAGTTCCAGGTGGTGGCGCCTTTGCAAACCCAGTTCGTGCCATCTTCCGTTTTGTTCCTGTGCAACCGGTACGCAATACCGATGGTTCGTACAATACTGCTATCAATTCTGGATTTAATGTAGTAGGCGAGGCTCTTGAGAATACCGACCGGTCAATGATAACCAATTTATTAGGTTCCGTCCATGCCGAGATCAAACTCCCGATCAATGGATTAAGTTATACACCATATGCTAGTATCAACCGTATTGTTGGTCAGGATCAAACGTTCTTTATCCCTGCATTCGGTACGGGCCAGTCCCGCAATGGTTACGGGGAAAGTGACTTTGACATCCGCAACAACTGGATTGTAAGAAACATGCTTAAGTATTCAGCTTACCTAAAAGATGCGCATGGTGTTGATATCACCTTAGGACATGAAGCACAAAAGTTCACTACGGATGCAACCCAAACCCTTCAGGGAAATTTTGCCTTTCCCGCCCTCACTTCGCTGGATAACGGTTCCTTACCCGAATTTATCAGCGGATTCAGAACAGAGAACCGTATTGAATCTTACTTTCTGAATACCAGCTATAATTACCAGGGGAAATTCTATGTAAATGCGAATATTCGTCGTGACGGATCGAGTCGATTTGGTACGGATGAACGTAATGGTATCTTTTGGTCAACCGGAGTAGGTATCAACTTACATCGCTTCCCTTTCATGGTCAAGTACCCTTCCATTACCAACCTACGCTTACGTGCGAGTTATGGTGAAAACGGTAACGAGTCCATTGGTAACTTTGCTTCACGTGGCCTCTACGGTACAGGTGCCGACTATCTGGATAACCCTGGAATTATCCTGAATCAACTTGAAAATGCGGCTTTAACCTGGGAAGTGAACAAACCCTTTAACGTTGGGATAGAATTAGGTCTTTGGGATCGCGTCAATCTGATTGTAGATGCATACAACCGCCGAACATCTTCTCTGCTATTCAATCGTCCAGTATCACCAACTAATGGTGTAACCTCCGTAACCAGCAACATTGGCGAACTCGAGAACCGTGGTCTTGAAGTCCAACTTAATACGGTCAATGTCCAAGGAAATAAAAATGGATTTGGCTGGACCTCTAGCTTTAATATTACATTTAATAAGAACGAAGTCCTTTCTTTACCTGAAGGAAATTTCCCCGATGGCTCTCGCTTCCGTGAAGTGGGTTTACCTTGGAATACTTGGTATATGCGTGGTTACGCGGGGGTTGACCCCCAAACAGGAAGTGCTACCTGGTATGTTGATGAATCTCAATCCGAGATAACCTCTAATTATTCCGAGGCAGGCTTGTACAAACAAGGCACCTCTGATCCTGATTTCTTTGGTGGATTCACCAATACTTTCTCTTACAAAGGATTGTCATTAACCACACAATTCAATATGGACTGGGGGCGCACTATTTACCACTCATGGCACCGATTCACCCACACCGATGGAGCGCGTGGCTTTAGCACCACCGGTAACCTGGCAAGGTCCATTTATGATCGGCGCTGGCAGCAGCCTGGTGATGTAACCGATACACCTCAATTTGTATTTGCCAACAATAGTAATTCCGGAGCACAGTCAACACGGTTCTTGTACGATGGGAGTTTTATTAGTCTACGCGACGTAACCCTTGCCTACAGCTTCCCACAGCCACTGATCCAACGGGCAAAACTAGCTTCTGCTAGAGTATTCCTGACAGGCAGTAACTTATGGATTTATACCAAAGACGACAGGCTGGAGCGTGATCCACGTACAGATGCCAATGGTGTGATTGATCAGGAAGTACCAATCCCAGCAACCTTCACTTTCGGTTTGGATGTATCCTTTTAAATAAATTTTTAGCTTAAAAACAAATAAATATGCAACGCTATATAAAAGCATGTATGCTGGTGGGAATGCTTAGTCTATTCTCATGTGGGGAAGACTTTCTGGAAATCGAACCACAACAATCCCTATCGATCAGTAGTGCTATAACTGACCTTAACTCGCTTAATGCTGCCGTTCTCGGGGTATACAACAACTTGGTATCTGATGAAAACACCTATCGTTGGGACCTCCTACTTGTTCCCGACTTACGATCTGATAATGTGTATATCAGCTCAAAGAATGCAGGTCGTTTCTTAGCATTCGATGAGTATCGCCTCATTGCTCAGTCTGGCCGACCAGCCGGACAGTGGGTCGAAGGATACCAGACTATTGTAAATGCTTCCAATGTGATTAACAATGTAGCTTCAGCCACAATACTTAGTTCTGAAGAGGCAGAAGCGGAAAATCGTGTAGGAGAAATGTATGCAGTCCGTGCCTTATCCTACTGGAATTTAGTACGGAACTATGCACGCCCCTATTCCGCAGATGGCGGAGCAAGCGCGGGTGTTCCATTCAATAACGCTGGAACGAATGGGGAGATTATCACCCCTGCCCGAGAGACAGTAGCAGCTGTTTATCAACAAATTATTAGTGATCTCGAAGCTGCAATAGGCTTGATGACGCTCGAACAAAATGGGCGATTCAGTAAGGCAGGTGCACAAGCACTTTTAGCAAAAGTGTATATATATATGGAAGAATGGACCTTAGCGGAACAACTAGCTACTGAGGTTATTAATTCCGGTCGCTATGCTTTATACACGGATGCCAATGCATGGTTAAACTCATGGGGTGCCAATATTGGGGATGAAGATATATTTACCTTAATTAATACCCCTACTGATAATGGTGGAGTAAACTCCATCGGAGGAATTTACGACCAAGATGGATACGGTGACGTACTGGCGACAGAAGATCTATTTAACATTTACGCAGCTACAGATATTCGTCGCAGCGTAATGAATCGTGGTGATCGGCTAGATGGTGAAAAAGATGCTTTGTTTCCGGAGGGAAAATATCCGAATGGAGAAACAGGTCAGGATTATTACAAGATTATCCGATTAGCTGATATTTACCTGATTCGTGCTGAAGCGAGAGCGGAGCTAGGTAACGATGCAGGCGCAAGAGCCGATCTTGATGCTATTGCTGGTCGGGTGGACGAAGGTTATGTTCTTTCATCAGCTTCAGGTCAAGACCTTATTGATGCGATCATTTTAGAACGACGTAAAGAATTCGCCTTCGAAGGAGACCGAATATACGATCTAACTCGTCGTCAATTGAGCTGGACCAAGTACAGAACTTTTGAGGCGTTTACAGTGAATTGGGATAACGATCAAGTTTACAACCCTATCCCACAGATTGAGTTGGATGTTAACCCCAATATGATTCAGAATTCAGGTTATTAGTTTTTTTTAGATGAAAACAGGTTGGTCTCGGCACATAAGTGCCGGGACTTTTTTTTGGATAAAAAATATAATTACCCTCAGGCTTTTAAAAGCAACAAAAACCAACACTTATCAAATAAAATCAATAAATTATTTTACGGTTTGATATGGAGTTCCTACCATTAGGGAAAATCCATACATTGCCAATACACGAAAAACCAATTCAATATGATCAAACAACTAAACTGGCTTTTTACCGTATGCTTAGCGATTTTTTTGATAGGTTGTGCCAATCAACCATCTGATGCAACCGATTCTTCTACTTCCGAAAATGCTGATACTGTGACTGATGAGGCTAATGACTTTAAAATTTCTCTGGCGCAATGGTCGCTCCACAATACTTTTTTTGGCGAAAGCCTGAGAAAAGATGGTGGGACATTCTTTCGTCAGATGATACAAGAAGATCCTGCCAAAGTTCTGATGGGGGAAGAATCTCCGGACGATTTTCCGCGTATTGCGGCTGAACAATTTGACATTTTCGGTATCGAGTTGGTAAACACTTTTTATCGGGCACATGAAAATGATCAGGCCTACTGGGATGCTTTCAAAGCACAATGTGATGAATTTAATGTACAGACGCTCCTTATTATGTGTGATGGGCTGGGTAGCCTGGGCAATGCTGATGCTGAGGCTCGAATGCAAGCTGTAGAAAACCACTATCCCTGGGTTGACATTGCCGCTTTCTTAGGCTGTCACAGCATTCGGGTCAATGCAGCAGGTGAAGGAACGGCTGAAGAAGTAGCTCAAAATGCAGCGGCTGGACTCAAAGCACTGACTGCGTATGCCAAAGAGAAAGGCATTAATGTCATTGTTGAAAACCATGGAGGCTACTCCTCCGATGGCCAGTGGCTAGCTGGCGTCATTTCGGCTGTTGATGATGATTACTGCGGCACCCTTCCCGACTATGGTAACTTCTGTATTAAAGGAAGCCCCAGAAATTGTGAGGAGCCCTATGATCGTTATCAGGGAATGGCTGACTTACTACCTTTCGCTAAAGGGGTGAGCGCTAAATCATATGGATTCGATGAATCAGGAAACGAAACCACCATTGATTTTTTCCGCATGCACCAACTAGTTCGTGATGCCAATTTCAGTGGCTACATTGGTGTAGAATACGAAGGAAGTGAAATGAGCGAAGCGGAAGGTATCAAAGCGACCAAATCCCTATTAGAAAAAACGTTTACCAGCTAATAACGCTCGGAAAATACCGCAAAAGAAACAACGGGCATCCCTTTTCATATCATAAGGGATGCCCACTGGTATTTATGAGACGCTTAACGCTGCATTCTTGGCGCGTTTACGTTCGTGTTCTTTCAATAGAATTTTGCGTAACCGCAAAGAGCTTGGTGTAACCTCAACGAATTCATCAGATTGGATGTATTCAAGCGCTTCCTCCAATGTAAAGCGCCGCGGAGGAACTAACTTAGTTTTATCATCAGCACCTGCTGATCGCATATTGGTCAGTTTTTTAGTCTTGGTCAAGTTAACAACTAGGTCACCTGCTCGACTATTTTCACCCACGACCTGCCCCTCGTAAATATCTTCATTAGCTCCAATGAAGAAAGTTCCCCGATCTTGAAGGTTATTGATACTGTAAGGGATTGAGCTCCCGGTCTCCATAGAAATCAAAGAGCCATTGATACGGCCCGGAATATCTCCTTTGTAGGGCTGAAATTCTGAGAAACGGTGCGTCATAATAGCTTCACCAGCGGTATTAGTCAGCATTTGATTTCGCAATCCAATGATCCCTCGTGAAGGAATTTCAAATTTCAGAATCATACGATCCCCTTTAGGCTCCATGGAAAGCATAATGCCTTTTCTACGGGTTACCATATCGATAGCCGTGCCTGAAATAGATTCAGGGATATCGATGGTCAATTCTTCTACTGGCTCATGCTTAACGCCATCAATAACTTTAGTAATTACCTGTGGCTGGCCAATTTGGATTTCGTATCCTTCTCGGCGCATAGTTTCAATCAAGACTGCCAAGTGAAGAACCCCCCGACCAAACACCCGAAAAGTATCGGCCGAATCTGTAGATTCAACCTGCAAAGCCAGATTTTTCTCCAGCTCTTTTTCTAAACGTTCTTTAACGTGCCGGCTGGTTACAAATTTTCCTTCCTGCCCAAAGAATGGCGAATCATTAATCGTGAAAACCATACTCATGGTAGGTTCGTCAATGGCAATACGTTGGAGTGCTTCGGGGTTTTCTGGATCAGCAATGGTATCCCCAATTTCGAAACCCTCCAATCCTGTTATAGCACAAATATCACCCGCTTCGACGGTATCAACTTTTACTTTTTCAAAGCCTTCGAAAACGTAAAGGCCCCGGATCCGGCTTCTGGTAATGGTTCCATCAGACTTACACATAGAAACCATCTGTCCATCCTTGAGCGTGCCGCGATGCAAACGACCAATTGCAATTCGACCGATAAAATTAGAGTAATCCAGCGACGTAATCAGCAGCTGAGCATTTCCCTGTTCTACTTGTGGAGCAGGAATGTGTTCCAGGATACTGTCCAACAGTGGATGAATATTATCGATCTTATCATTCCAATCATAATTCATCCAGCCGAACTTTGCCGAACCATAGACAGCTGGAAAATCCAATTGCTCTTCGGTAGCATCCAGATTAGCCATTAAATCAAAAACCGCTTCGTGTACTTCTTCGGGTGTACAATTTTCTTTATCCACTTTGTTGATTACAACAATGGGTTTCAAACCCAACTCAATAGCTTTTTGCAGCACAAACCGCGTTTGGGGCATTGGACCCTCGAAAGCATCAACTAACAAAAGAACACCATCAGCCATATTTAACACCCGTTCCACTTCACCACCAAAGTCGCTGTGGCCGGGGGTGTCAATAATATTGATCTTGGTGTCTTTGTAGCGAATAGAAACGTTTTTGGCCAGAATGGTAATGCCCCGCTCCCGTTCTAGTTCGTTATTATCCATGATCAATTCACCTGGCTTTTCATGATCCTGAAAAAGTTGGCCGGCGAGAATCATCTTATCAACCAAGGTGGTCTTTCCGTGGTCGACGTGTGCAATAATGGCAATGTTTCTTAAGTCCATGACTACTGATTAATCAGTTGATTTGTAATTCAGCCGGCAAAGATAGGTGGTTTTTACCTATGAAACCCGAAAATTTTATGAATTGACATTAGGTTAACCTTATAAAATGAAAAGGGCTTTCCCTAAAACAGGAAAGCCCTTTTGAATTATGTGAATGTAATGGATATGTTCTTGGTGGGGGTTATCGTAATTCAAAACGCTGAATTACTTGTGTTTTTGTGTTTGGATTAGATATCAGATCTAAGTCTACCGTCAGACGCTCAAAGCGCAGCGCATAGCGATATTGTTCATGATTATGGTTGAGTTGTGCATAGTTAACCTGTTGCAATGTTAAGAATTGTCCTACTTCTTGGCTAAAAGAAGTCATTAAATCCTTGATTTGATGCAGCGCATTCCCTGAGGGGGTATTCATAAGGCCAACGGTCAGAGCTAATTTTATTTTTCGGATATTCATTTTTTCATGGATTTATGGCTAGTCTTTTTCAAATCTATAGCTTATGGTATAACTAGCATTACTGGTGATTTCGATTGATTTACTGTATAAACTGTGTTTTTTGATTAGATGTTGTTTGGCTTCTCTTAAGGTGACGTTAAACTATTTTAAGATATTCCTAATAAACATCGTTCCATATTTAGTGTCGTTAGCTAGGGTTATATGACCCTTTTTAACTGTTATTTTAATTATATACGGAATAAAGAGGTATTTGGATTCCCAAATGCTGTAATCGCAATAAAAAAAGCGCAGAGCTTATGCTCCACGCTTTCACTAATGGATTTTTAGTTCAGTAGAGTTAGTCAACATTATCGTGTAGATAGGCGTTTCCGTTTTGCTGAATATCTGCATCTCCTTCTTCACCAATTGTCCATTTCGACATATCAGCTTCAGCAGATGTAGGCACATCATCAAGATGAATTCCTCGCCGCATGTAAGCAGGCTGGTTTTCTAACTCAATGATTGTTTTTGGATTATTAAGCTTTCGCGATTTGGGTAAGTCTTGATATTTACGCCGGCGCTTGTTTGCCTTTTCGCGATGATCATCCCCACTTCCACTCACTGGATTGGAGGTATTGTTATCTTTAATATACGGTTCGTCGTAGCTATATCGTTTGTAACGATCTGTTGAAGGGCGTACTGGATCAAACTCAACTGTTCGGTCCGAATCGCGATGCGACTCTTCATAGCCAATATCTGCCAGGCCCGGTCGTTTTCTGGTATCATCCTCATGATCATCCAGAGAAACAACAACACGACTGTCTTCTTCTTTATCCGTTTTATTAAACTTGTGGCGTTCGAAGCCTGTTGCGATGATGGTAACACTAATTTTATCCCCTAGTGCTTCATCATAGCAGTTACCCCAAATCAGATCTGTACCATACCCTGCTTCTTCCTGTACAAACTCGGTGATCTCGAAGATCTCATCCATTGTTACTTCTTTGGTACCAGAGGTGATATTCAGCAGAATATGTTCAGCACCTCTGATATCATTATCCTCCAATAATGGGGAGTGGAGCGCAGAATCGACAGCCATTTTAGCGCGATCATTACCCTCGGCTGAAGCCGTACCCATTATCGCAACACCACTTTCTCGCATAACGGTATTAACGTCTTCAAAATCAACGTTCACATATCCAGGAACAGTTATGATCTCAGCGATTCCTTTGGCCGCAGTCGTCAAGATATTATCTGCTTCTCCAAAAGCCTCAGAAATCGATAAATTACCGTAGATCTGACGCAGTTTATCATTAGAAATGATAATCAGGGTATCTACATTCTTTTTGAGCTCTTCCAAACCATCACGGCCTTGTGAAGCACGTCGGCGCCCCTCAAAGGTAAAGGGTAGTGTAACAATGCCTACAGTAAGAATATCCATCTCACGTGCCGTCTTAGCAATAATAGGTGCCGCCCCAGTTCCGGTTCCTCCACCCATTCCGGCAGTAACAAATAACATTTTACAGTTATTTTCCAAGAACCGTTTTACATCTTCTATGGATTCTTCACAAGCTAGTTTGCCTACATTCGGTTTACTCCCTGCACCCCTCCCTTCCGTCAGGTTAGGTCCTAATTGGATTTTGGTGGGTACCGGACTAATTTCCATAGCCTGAGAATCTGTATTGCATATGGCAAAATCCACCCCTACAATACCTTGCTTATACATATGGGTCACGGCGTTGGATCCACCGCCTCCTACGCCCAAGACTTTAATGATTGGGCTTTCATCTTTCGGTAAATCAAAAAGCATTTGACTTTAGTTTTTTCCCATCAGGTCTTTCCTGCTTATTGAATCCTGATAGTTCGTTGATCAATGTTGCTGCGTCTTCTCTACAAGTCGTATCAATATCCTTTTTCTCAGTATCTGTATTTTTCGTTCTTTTTATGAATGTAATGTATTATTCAGCTACTAAAATTCAGCGTCCGGTTCTGCCTCGAACCATTCCTTCGTTTTTTTAAATAGTTGCTCATACCAACGATTCCCTTCCACCTCGGGTCCACCTTCATATGCACCTTTCCTATGCTCATTTTGAATGGCTTGTAATCGTGCTTCTAGTTTGCCTTCTTCCAAATCCTGTACCCCTTTCATTAAAAGACCTACACAGGTAGCAAAAATGGGACTGGACAATCGTTCCGTATATCCATGAGCGAGGTGCTCCACGGGTACACCTATACGTGTATTCATTCCCGTATGCAGGGCAGTCAAGCGATCGATATGTTTAAGTAAAGCACCACCACCCGTTAGA
>JABSSK010000350.1 GCA_013214265.1 Saprospiraceae bacterium
GTGACTGGTCGTATCCGTGCCCTCAATATTAGTTCCCTACTTTCGGAATATCCTCAACGTACATCTGATGTAGAGTTTTTTATTTGTGGACCCGGTAATCTAATTGATACTGCTGAAAAAGCATTAAATGATTCTGGTATTCCATCTGATAAAGTCCATAGCGAACGCTTTACAACCGGTCGTCCAAAAACAAGCGAAACGTCTGTAAACGGGAAGGATGGTGCAATCGTTAAAGTTCATTTAGATGGTCAAGACATTGAAGTAGAAGTGCCCGCTAATAAGACTATACTTGACATCCTACTTGCTAAAAAATACGACCCACCCTACTCTTGTACATCTGGTGCTTGTTCAAGTTGTATGGCAAAAGTGAATCAAGGCAGCGTTCGCATGGAAACATGCTTCGCACTTGATGATGATGAAGTAGCAGAAGGGTATATTTTAACCTGCCAATCTCATCCAACATCATCTGAAGTTGAAATTACATTTGATGTGTAAATGATTCTACTGATTGATATTCAAATTAACCTAAATAATTTGTAATATAAGATAGTTAAATATGTCGAATCCATTGATAAAGAATTCTATGAATCTAATCTATCGTCTTTTGGTAATTAGCATGTGCGTGCTGTTTCCGAATGACATCGTATTAGCTCAAAAACTGGTATTTAATGATCATGAAATCACTACTAACCCCATTTTGTCCGTAGATGGCCAAACTTTATACTTCGCGCGTCATGATCATTCCTCCAATCTTGGATTAGCTAATCATACAGATATATGGTTTAGTAATCGAAATGGAGCCAAATGGAATGCTCCGGTCCATTTACCCCCGCCAATTAACTCCTTTTCTAAGGATCATCCAGTTATGTTCGGATTGGGCAGTAATATCTCTTGGACGGTACAAGATAATGAGTTAAAACGCTTTGAAAAATATGGTCGAAGATGGTCAGAACATGAAAATTTGATTGCGGTTAATTTACCAGATAGCATCCAAGTAATATCCGATTGGTCTATAAGTCTTGATGAAAGGACTATTGCATTTTGTGGATCCACTTCATCACAAGATCCTGCTGATATTTATATCTCCCAAAAGCTAGCAAATGGGATATGGACCCCTCCATTTCTTTTGGAAGCCCCCATAAACCTGGCATCGCATGAATCATCTGTTTTTTTATCGGCGGATGGCCAAACATTATACTTTTCATCAGATCGATTTGGCGGATTTGGTGGACAAGACATCTATATAACCCACGCCACAAGCAACAGTAAAACGAAATGGAGTAAACCAGAAAATCTTGGACCTGTGATTAATTCACCTGCTAATGATCAGCATTTTCACGTATCCAGTTCAGGTAACCTTGCTGTTTATGATAGTGACCGAAACGGAACACATCAGATTTTTGAAATAACCTTACCTCAAAAGGTACAACCAAATCCGACTACGCTACTAACTTGCCACATTCCATCAGAATTTAGCCGAAGAGATATTAACATAACTTATTTTCTCGCTCATAATCCCAAAAAGATATTCTCCATACCTTTTCAGGACCAGACTTCTCACACGGAGATATTACTAAAAAAAGGAAATTCATATGTCTTTTCTCTTCAGCATCCTTATAAAGCATTTTCTAACAGCTTATTAGTTGATCTCACCCCTCATGGATATGAACCTGTTGACATTCCACTTATAGATAAGGAAAATACCTTAAATAAAAATTCCGAATATCAAGGTAGGGAAAGCATAATAAAGCAATTACAGAAAGAAATACACATCCTGCAACAAATTATTCAAAATACAACTAACCTGATAACAAAACAGGAAAATCAATTCACCAATTTAGCTTTTCCCTCAGAAACCATTCGTTTGCCAAACCAATATGGCAAGAACATGAATGACATTCGCAATAAGTATCAAAAGAAAAGACAAGAACAAGAAAGTAAAGAACAACCACCATTTGCGAGTAATATATCATTTGCTGACCCGTTTGCGAAAAATCCAGTTCATTCATCTATCGCCCCTCTCACCTCAGAATCAAGAATCAATGAACTCAAAGAGTTGTACACCTTTAGAAGGGACAGTGGCTATGTTACGTTCAATCCTTTGTCCGAAAAACTTCTTGATTCTTTATCTCCTCTTAATGTACAAACCATCAACTTCGATGATTTTCAAGAACATATGATAGCCAGAATTCAAGCGGAACAACTTTTAGACGTACTAGAAGAAGTTAAAAGAAGAGGTATAGCCCATGCCTTACAAGAAACGGAAGATTTTATCACAAAGACTGAAATGATTATTTTTCATCGGG
Organism: Saprospiraceae bacterium; assembly: GCA_013214265.1. GTDB lineage: Bacteria > Bacteroidota > Bacteroidia > Chitinophagales > Saprospiraceae > DT-110. The sequence goes on from JABSSK010000350.1 coordinate 2,307, forward strand.
ATCGTCCTCAACTTGAAAAACAATTACTGGACAAGGTAATTAGTATCCCAATCCCGGACACATCCGAAATACCTGCGCTAGCTAATTGGCAAATGGAGACAGCACTCGAACTCAATGAGGTTTTTCTAACCAGTGTGAAACAAGCCTTGAGGTTGGTACTGATTCCTTTATTAGAAGACTATTATCAGCGCCTATTGTCGCTTTTTATTAAAGAGGAAAGAAAAAATATATTACAAAATTCACTTAACCAACAAATAACATTCCAATTAGCATCAGAAAGCTCTATCGCCGAAACCCTACAAAATGAACAAGCTTTAAAGAACCAAACCAACATAATACCTATCCCTAATGAACTTTCCATATCTCTTCCACTCTTAAACCCTCAACAAAACTTCGAGTTAGCAGCAGTACTGTTTGAACATAATACCTCTACTTTTCTACCGATCGCTTTTGGTGACTTAGATCGTGTAATTTTGTTCTTAAATCAAAACCCAGAACTCGGCATAACCATAAAGGTTCATACCCACACTAAGCTTTCTCATTCTTATGCGCTGGCGTTATCAAATGACAGAGCGGAAACTTTAAAGAAATACCTTGAAGGATCAGGCATATCAGCTAACCGAATTAAAACAATTGGGATTGGTAAAATGATCCCCACTAACTTTTCGGGGTCTATAATGGATGATCGAAAAAACCAAAGGGTTGAAGTTTCATATTTTAATCTCGAAGGTTTTTAATGTAAATACCAAAGGCATTACGTAACAATAACAGATGAACATGAAGTTTATTTCTGAAGAAAATATAAATAAGATCCTTGATGATTTGGGTACCGACCAAGAACATCAAACAAAAGCACTTGAAACTTTAAAACAGCAACAACCTATTATTTTAGCTTATTTATTTACCGAAAACTTTAACGCTTTCCTACCCAAAGAAAAAGAATATCTGTTGTACCTACTCCTCGTTATATGGGAAACTGCTCAAGCGACAAGAGAAACTTTACCTCAAATTAATGATGAGCAGCTTTCAAAAGCTGAAGAGTACAACTGGTCCTTATTGCAAGACATGGAAAACAAGCGTTTCCGAGACCGACTTGATGTTTTTTTCCAACAAACCCGACAAGAAGATTTACTGGCATTTATTGAAGATGCACTAATTGATGAAGAAGAAGGTTTTGTAAGTAAAGAGGCTAGAGAACCTATGTTTGTAACCTTAAAATCAATAATGGATTGCTTAGACGGTTTTGTTATTCCTGAAACTCAAAATTAGGATAGCCATAAGATCGGCTAGCTATTTATAAATTGCCATATCACTGATTAAGCTTACTTTTCCTAAATATGGGTTTACAGGCTGTTTTTAAAAGTATACCCTGCTCGTAAACAATGTCCTACCGACCCTGTCTTTACGGTAATATTTTGTAATACTACACCGCGCTTAGGTAAATCTCTTCAAGCTGAGTACATCCATTTCCTATCTAAAATGTGATAGTAATTCTTTTTGATATAGCAGTCTGGAAGCTTCCATTACTGCTTCCAAACTGTTTTAATCTAAATAGTTAAGTACAATATCCTCGCTTATTCACGAAGTTCTCTTCTAAGAATTTTACCTACGTTAGTTTTAGGAAGCTCTTTCCTAAATTCAACTTTTTTAGGCACTTTATATCCTGTCAGATTTTCACGACTAAACGAAATGATTTCATCTTTTGTGAGGTTGTTGTCCTTCTTAACAACAAACACTTTTACTACCTCTCCTGACTTTTTATCTGGTATTCCAATAGCAGCTACTTCAAGTACTTTTGGATGCGATGCGATGACGTCTTCTATTTCATTTGGAAATACATTGAATCCAGAGACTAAGATCATATCCTTTTTACGATCCACAATTTCAAGAAACCCATCCTTCTGCATTTTACCGATGTCTCCAGTACAAAGCCAACCATCTCGAATTGTATTATTGGTTTCGTCTACCCGATTGTAATATCCCTTCATAACTTGTGGTCCCTTCACCTGTATTTCTCCTGCCTGATCAATTCCCAGAACATTATATTGGTCATCTACAATCCGAACATCTGTAGAAGGAAGAGGTAAACCAATAGTTCCAAGGCGACCTGTACCATCTAATGGGTTGGTAGAAACAACTGGTGAGGCTTCAGTCATCCCATAACCTTCTGAAAGAAAACATCCAGTAGTTCGTTGCCAAGCCTCTGCAACAGCACGTTGAACTGCCATACCACCACCAACTGTGACCTTAAGAGAACTGAAATCCACTTGATCAAAGCCTGGGTGATTCACCAATGCATTGAAAAGCGTATTAACACCGGTTACAACTGTAACTTTATAAGAATTTAACGCTTTTACTACGGAGGGTAAATCACGGGCATTCGTAACAAGAACAGATAAAGCCCCAATCTCCATCATCGCCAAACAATTCACCGTAAAGGCAAAAATATGGTACAGAGGCAAAGGACATAGAGCAATCTCTTTGCCATCTTCCAGAAATGGGGTCATCGTAGCTTTAATCTGAAGCATATTAGATACCAAATTTCGATTGGTAAGCATTGCCCCCTTGGAAACACCAGTTGTTCCTCCGGTATATTGCAAAAGAATCACTTCATCTG
>JABSSK010000351.1 GCA_013214265.1 Saprospiraceae bacterium
ACGACCACTAGCGTATTCTATGGCTCCAGCAGTACCCTCAGGTAACGTCAAACCAAAACCAGAAAATGCGAAAAAACCGCCTTCATTGTAACCGGGATACATCAGATTGAACCCACAAATGTAATAGGTAAGCAAACCGATCGCAATGATCATAGCATTCTTGAACAGTATATTAACCGTATTTTTTTGTTGCACAAACCCTGCTTCCAAACTAGCAAAACCTAAGTGCATGATGAATACCAACACGGTTGCTACCAATATCCACAAATTGTTGGCTGTAAATAATGCTTCATTCATTTTTCAATATTTTTAGTTCCTAACTGTCATTGGTCTTATGGTTTGGGCAAGAAAGCGTTGCGATTAAATCGCTTCTGATCCAGTCTCTCCGGTCCGGATTCGAGTGACGCTTTGTACATCTAATACTACGATCTTACCATCCCCAACTTCTCCGGTGCGCCCAGAAGTAGAGATGGTCTCAATGATATCCGTAACTTGTTCGTCCCGGCAAAGAATATCAAGTTGTAACCGGCCGATATAGTCGGAATCGTATACGCTCCCCCGATAGACGAGCTTGGCTCCTTTCTGCAAACCGAAACCTTTGACTTCTTTGAGGGTAAAAAAACGCACACCAATCTGTGCTAAAGCATCGCGTACCTGATCGAATTGAGAGAGGCGAATGACCGCTTCAATCTTTTTCATACTTTCTATTTTGTGTGCCTCCTGAGGGGAAGCCCGGGTTCTTTAGTTCCAGGCGCCGAAAATCGTTCTGCCTTGATGAACCAAATGTAGATGGTAGCCTGTATTTGGTGAGATTCATTTTTTTGTAGTCTGTTACTTCCAAAGCCCTGATAAAGATCTCAAACCGCTCACAATCAATATTATAGCATATGTACAATGTGGTACTCAACGCTAGATCAGGTCCTGTTTTCATTGGTATGAAAAGGAGCTTTCAAGCCGATGACCTCTAGCTAGCTAGCAATCATTATCTCCCTTTAGATCATAACCTTTTCCATTGAATTGGGCTGAGATCAACATAAATTGTACTTTGGAGCTGATAACGATATAAATCTTTACCTGTGGGTATTCGTCCCTGTTTTTTTGTTTTGGCCCTCCTTTATTTTTGCTGCCCATTAGTGGGTCAGCAGCGTGATACGATATTTGTACCTCCTGCGTCCGCACTTGAGTTTATCGAGGACTACTTCCAGAATATCGAAGGTGAAGGCGACTTTGACTTTAATGCGCTATTCGAGGAGCTAGCCTTTTATCAGAATAACCCCATCAATCTCAATACTGCCAACGAGGACGAGCTGCGGGCCCTCAGGCTATTAAGTGATGTTCAGATCATCAATCTGATTAGTTACCGCATACAAACGGGGCCGCTATTGGCGATCTATGAGCTTCAAGTCATTCCCGGTTTTGATATGGCAGCCATCCGGCGTATTTTACCTTTTGTGCGGGTGAACAGCCAATTAGACGATTACAACTTGCCCATCGGTGAAATGATTGCCTCAGGAAAAAATGAGCTCTTTTTGCGTTGGCAACGCATTCTTGAAAACCAAAAAGGATACCAGCCTGCCGACGATCCTACTACCAACCGATACCTTGGGGATCCCAATCAATTATATCTCCGGTTTCGACATACCTATTCCAATCGGTTAAGTTGGGGTATAACTGCTGAAAAGGACCGCGGAGAAACCTTCTTCAAAGGAAGTAATACCCAGGGCTTCGATTATTATTCTGCACATTTTTTTCTTCGTGATTACAAAGCCTGGCTACCGGCAGTGGCCCTAGGCGATTTTAACATCAGTTTTGGTCAGGGGTTAGTTTTATTCTCGGGTTTTGGTGGCGGCAAAAGTGCCTTTGCTACCCAGGTCAAACGATCGAGCCGAACCCTTATGCCCTATGCATCCGTTAACGAAGCTCTTTTTATGCGAGGGGCAGGTGTCACGCTGGCACCTACGGAGCAAATAGAGGTTACTACCTTTGCTTCTTATCGCAGGCGCGACGGAAACCTTACCGATATCGATACCGCTTTTGCGGGTGACCAGTTGCTGCAGCGCATTACTTCTTTTAACGAAAGTGGTCTTCACCGAACCCCCAGTGAAGTAGCAGACGAAGGTGCTGTGGGTCAATTTACCACTGGTGGAAATATCATATGGAGTGGCCAGCAGCACCGCCTCGGCGTAAACCTACTCTATAATCAGTTGGATAAAGCCCTTGACCGAACCCCTCAACCCTATAATCAATTCTATTTTTCCGGGGACCAGCTTTTTAATGCGAGCTTCGATTATTCGTATATCTATCGCAATTTCAATTTTTTTGGCGAAACTGCCTGGAGCGATAATGGCGCTATGGCTACCCTCAATGGATTGCTTATCGGGCTCGACCGCAAAGTAGACCTAGCCATTGTGTACCGACGCTATGCGCGCGATTATCAGGCCCTGAATGCCGATGCTTTTGCTGAAACTGGCGGAACCCGTAACGAAGAAGGAATTTATGTAGGGCTGGAAATACGCCCCGCTGAGCGGTGGACCATATCAACTTACTTTGATCAGTGGCGACATCCGTGGTTACGATTCAACCTCGACAGCCCATCCACTGGTTATGAGTACCGCGGCCGTATTACCTATGAACAACGCCGGACCTTACGCATGTATCTGGAAGCTCGCCAGGAAACCAAATACATCAATAGGCCCAACAATGAAACAGCGTTTAATGAACCGATTCCACGCCAAATATTCCAAACCCGCCTGCATATAGCCCGCCCCAGCACCAAGGCATTGGAACTAAGAACGCGCTTCGACGGGGGCTTCTTTGATAATGAAGCGGAAGACCGGCAGACAGGCTTTTCTGTTTTACAGGATATCCTCTTTAAGCCGCTAGGCTCACCCTTGTCCTTTACCGCCCGATACGCTTTATTTGATACCGATGGTTACGATATCCGGTTTTACCATTACGAAAACAATTTGCTGAACACCTTCTCTATTCCTGCGTATTACAACAGAGGCTCCCGCTTTTACCTGAATGTTCGCTACCGCCCACTGAAAGCATTTACGATCGAAGGGCGCCTTGCGCAAACGTTTTGGAGTAACCGTGACCGCATAGGCTCCGGCCTAGAAGAGATCGATGGCCCAGTGCGAACGGAAGCTGCGTTGCAAATAAAATATCAATTTTCCAGATTATGTAATAACATTCTATTATTTAAGGAATATACATTCGATGCTGCCCATTTTTTGCCGCATGTTCCGGAAGGGCATAAGTGCAAACGCATGCACGGACATACTTATGTCGTGCGTTTGTGTTTGGAAGGGCCCCTCGATCCTGTTTTGGGTTGGGTACGTGATTTTGCGGATATCAAAAAGTTCTGGAAACCTTTGGAAGAACAAATGGACCATCATGTGCTTAATGATATTCCGGGTTTAGAAAACCCTACTGCCGAGCATATTGCCATCTGGATCTTCCGGCAACTCAAACCTGATTTACCTGAATTGGCCTATGTCGAATTGTACGAAACCCCTCGGTCCGGCGTAAAATATGCCGGCGAATTAGAATCTTGAAAAGAACCGCATTACGCTTTGACAATCCTTAAGGGCATCCAGTTACCAGCTTATTAATCTCTTTTATCCAGGGTCGTTTCGGCTAATGCCGGAAAGCGCCAAGCGTAGCGTACCGCCAATATCCGCAACCCAATTATAAAGACTACGGTGCTCAGGATCGCCATATTTTCTGGTATCTCCAAATATATCAGGCTCACGTATACGATTCCACCCAGCAAACAAGCTGTCGCATAAATTTCTTTCCGAAAAATAAGTGGTACTTCATTGCATAGAGTGTCCCTTACCACCCCACCGAATACAGCAGAAACAACCCCCATTAGAATCGCAATTGGTACCGACAGACCAGCTTCTAGGGTTTTAGTCAGACCCAAAATCGTAAATAGGCCTATACCAATAGAATCAAAAAAAAACATAGTCTTGCGCAATCGCCGGACCGAAGCCTGAAAAAAAAAGGCTACCGTTGCACCACCCACAATAACCAGCAGATAGTTGCTATCCTGCATCCATCCTACGGGTGTACTACCAATCATAAGATCGCGCAGGGTACCACCACCAACTGCAGTGACCAGGGCAATGACGAAGCCGCCGAACCAATCCAAGCGATTGCGGGTAGCCGTTAAAATTCCGCTGATCGCAAAAACAAAAGTACCGATCAGATCCAAAAGATAAATAACAGACATAGGCCGAATTTCGAGTAAGATAACTTTCATCCTTTGCTAAATTTACCTTTCCACTTCCTTAATATCAATTTTTCAATTTTGGCTAAGTCGATTTAATTCCGGAATTTCCAGCAACAAAAACTAAGCACTATGTACCGATTCTCTTTCTTACTCTTGATCCTAGCTATGCTGGGTTGCCGCACCACCCCCAGTGACGTTTCTGAACTTCCCGAAGCAGAACGATGGGCACACCGCGCAGCGCACACAGAAATCATCCGCGACAATTTTGGGGTACCTCACGTTTATGGTAAAACGGATGCCGATGCCGTTTTCGGATTACTTTATGCCCAGTGTGAAGATGACTTTCCAAGAGTAGAACGGAATTATACATGGGCTATCGGTCGACTAGCTGAAGTGGAAGGTGAAGCAGCGCTGTATAGTGATGTTCGTGCACGCCTCTACATGACACGAGCAGAAGCAGAAGAGGCCCTTGCAAACAGTCCAAAATGGCTACAGGACCTCTGTATCGCTTTTGCGGATGGTATTAACTATTACCTAGAAACCCACCCCGAGGTAGAGCCCAAATTACTGGACCATTTTGAGCCATGGATGCCGATGTTTTTTAGTGAAGGGTCGATCGGTGGAGATATCGCGCGGGTATCTACACGAAACATTCAAAATTTCTATGGTAACC
>JABSSK010000352.1 GCA_013214265.1 Saprospiraceae bacterium
GGTCTTCCCATACCAGGTTACCTACCTTAAACACCGGAACAAAATAGTCTTCTACTTCTCCATCCGTAGCTAAGCCATCAGCTGAGGCAGAACCAATAAACGCGGTATCCGTCGTGATACGGAAGCGCCAGTACGAATTACCGTCCTGGAAACTAGCTCTCGTAGGTACCGAAAACGTAACCACCTCATTGGTGATACTCGAATTACCAGCTACCGAAACCGACGTCACAGAATCAAGCGTACCGTCGTTCTCCCAGTCCGTATAAATGAATACTTTAGCTGCCGACGCAGAATCATTGACCGCTGTCAACGACAACTGACCATCGTAGCCCGGAACCAAAGGCGTCAAGAAAATAACTCCGTCCTCGTCATCCATCTGAGGGGTATCCAGATCGTCACCATTACCATCTTCCGTAGGCTGACCATCCGCATCTGTATCCACCAGTGCGCCAAGGTAGGTCAATGGTGTTACTTGAACCCCGTGACGAGGTCCATTATTCTGGTTGTATGTATTAAAGTCATTAGGTCCATTGCTTGCTGTTACATCAGGTAAGTCACCATATTCGGAGCCACGACGCTCAACGAATAGATCTTCAACCTCACCATCCGGGGCTTGACCGTAGGCGTCAATATTGTCAATAGAAGTAATCCTTATACGGACCCCAATAGAATCGGCTGTTGGTACTTGAGGTACTACGAAATCCAGATTAGCTGTACCATTAACAGTGGTAGCAGGGACTTCAAGGATGGTTAATTCTTCATCATCTAGGAAATCACCATCTGCGTTCCAGTCAATAAAAGCATAGATATTAGCAGGAACCGTCAAGTTGTTGGTATAGGGAATTACCAGTCGTATGGGTTCACCAGATATAATTGGTGTCGGTAACCCAGATGATGGATTAACAAAGTTATCCACTGTCAGATCTTCATCATCTTCGGTATTATTATCATCACCCATGGCGGTAGCATCGGGCTGACCCTGAACCTCAGCATCTGGTACAGTGGCACCAATATAGAGTGCAGCGACTGTATCCATAGCGGAGATTACAGAAGTAATTTTGTGGCTTGGGCCCGGTTGACCGCCACGAGCGTCCGTGATGTATAATGGCTCTGGCAAGTCACCCCAGTCATATCCTACGATGTTAACGTACATATCCTGAACTTCACCTTGGATATCAGTCATCGATGAAGGACCGGTGGAGAAGGTTACTAAAACAGACTCGTTACTGAGTCGGAAACGAACAGCAACACGTTCTGGGAGCGGATTAGGCGTTTGAGGTACGTTAAAGGTAACATCGAAAGGCCCACTTTGGCCCGAGGGAATAGTTACTAAATCAGATTTTTGATCAGAGAATCCGTCCTCGAAACTACCATCATCATTCCAATCCGCAAAACCCTGAAGGAACGCATCCGTACCGGAATCATTTATAACGATGACTTCAAAAACAGCTTGTTGACCTCTAATTATAGAATCTGGAGGCGTAATACCATCTTCGTCATCGATACCATTAACATCATCTCCAAAGGCATTTGCCTGCGGTTGACCATCCCCTTCTGCATCAATAGCTGTTCCGATGCTCAATCCATCCACAATTAAGTGGCGAGGACCGCGGGTTCCATTGTTAGCAAACAGCGTGTGATAATCGCTTGTATTTGTACTTGCGGAAGTATCAGGTAAATCAGCATAGTCATAAGCGATCACATCTGTGAAGAAGTCTTCTACCTCACCATTTACAGCCTGACCATATGCATCTAAAACCGATTCGCTGGAGATACGCACCCGAACAGCTTTTTCCCCTGTAGTTGCTGTTGCAGGAATATCCATGCTAATGATTGCTGTACTATCGTCAGCTACTGAGGCCGAATCTGCTCCAATTGTATATCGTTCATTAGTATTGTTGAACACCCCATCATCATCCCAGTCAACAAACGCATAGATGGTAGCCGTACCTGGCAGGTTATTAACATAGGGGATTTCAAGATCAATGGTGTTACCAGCGATGAGAATATTATCCGTGAGGGGGTTTACAAAATTACCTTGACCTAAGTCTTCATCGTCCGTTCCACCATTATCATCCCCTTCTGCATCACTTGAAAAAACAGCCATCAATTCGCCATCAGGTTCCGTCATACCGATAAACATGGCCGGAACAAAGTTCTCATTCGTTGGATCTGGATCATTGTCAACGTAATCGATACGGTGAGATGGTCCTTCATAACCACCAGATAGATCCGTAAGGTATTTTCCTTCAGGATGATCCCCATAGTCACGCACGTGATAGGAGATACGTAAGTTGTGGAAACTTCCTGGTGCGAAAACCATACCATGAAACTGTAACACTGGAATATCAAAATCAGAACCTGATAAAGTCAAGCCTACCTGAAAGACCCCATCATCGGCCAGTCGGCGCTGAACATCAGAAACACCTTCTGCACCCAAATCGGTCCACGCTCCCGTTTGCATCATTTCTCCTTCAGCAGGAGCTGATATGGTAAAGTCATTATATTTTTCGTTGCCTAAATCATCATATGCATCTGATGAATAACCAATCAGTGTATACGGTCCGTAGTTTTCGTCCCGAACCTGTGTTACATCAAATTGGATATCCCCGGTTGCGCTACGGAGTGTTACACCCGTGGTAGCTGTTTCAGGGCCACAAATTACCCGAGAGCTCGTAACAATTGAGACTGGCTGGTATTCTACCCGTTCAATTACGGCGTTAGCAGGTATACCAAGCGCGTTCAGATCAAACTGAACGTAACCACGTAATTCGATATTAGCCGCTGGGTTACTGGATGTGGGTTGTTGAGGATCACGGATTCGACCAATGGCCAAGCCAGTATCATCAACAGGAACATCTAAAGAGGTACTGGCACCAGCACAAGCGGAGGGATTATCTGAATCTTGAAAATAACCAGCATTACCTCCTACAATAGAAGAGACGGTCTGTGGTATCTGATTCGTTAGATCGTCGGGCTCAACTTCGATAAAGGCAATTGGACAGGTAGGTATTACTGCTGAGGTACATCCATTCGCACTTACGCTAATGTTTTTGTAGACGCCCTGTGACAAGTTTGTCAAGGTGATTACACCAGAAGACAACACCCCAGCCATATAATTTTCGACTTGAGGGGTACCACTTGCATCTTCATAATTTAGGGTATAATCTGTGGAACCATCATAATTAGTAATGGTAATCTCTATTTCACCTGTTCCACCGACCGTAGTAGGCTGGGTTTTATCAATCGAAATAACAGGTGCCTGATTAATCTCATAAGGAACCTCAGTAGAGTCACTTGTACATCTTGTTGTTCCGTCGTACGCAACTACATAGAAAGAACCGGAGGTTGCTGGTGAAGAATTAGGCTGGTAAGTAGCTGAAGCTGAGGTTGGCGGATTCGCAGCCGTACCCATATCATCGGTATACCATTGATAGACCGTTCCAGATACTGGATTTTGCGGAAGTTCGATAGTGAATAATCCTGAACCAGCACAATATTCTGTAGTACTGACCGGAGCCAATGGAGCTACAGGTGGATCAGGATCCATTAAAACAATTGTATCAGGGGCGGAAGAACAGCCCATTGAACCATCTTCTGGTAAGGTAGTAATGGTAAAAACAAAAGAGTCTGCACTTACTAATCTAACCGTAATTCGGCCCATAGAATCTGTGGTTACCGTATCACCCGAAGCGGGCAAAGCGGCAATGATTGGCATGGCATCTTCTCTATAGTAATCCAGTTTATAATCCAGATTTGGCAACATACCCGAAAGGATGATTTCACCATCTACTCCTTCACAAGTAGTGATGGCTGAGCCTTCAGAGGCGGTAATCGGAGGTGCAATTTCAGCTAAACGCGCCAGATTGGTAGTTGCCGTACAAGTGACCGGATCTGTCGATGAAATACCTGGTGTAAAATCAACTATTTCCGTGATTACTGCTTGAAAGGCACATCTGGCAGTATCAAAATTATGGGGTATAAATGTAGGAGATGTAGTGCCAAGATCAGTCGTAGTGAGTGTGAAATGAGATACTCCTCTCAACGTACCTAAAGCTACTTTTCTTGATGAAGATGTTCCGGACACATGGATTCCTGTAATCAGGTTATCTCCAATACCATCACGAACATCGTATTGGATGAATACATTGTGTGGCATACCAGCGTATTCCAGCACTCCTAAATTAGTAACAGCCAATCCATCAGTAGTAGAAATAAAGATCATTCCTTCATGCTCGGTAATATGCTGTACAATCGGATTGGTTAAACCGGATACAGCAGAATCGAAGGAGTAACCTCCATCTGTTGACCATGCGATTCCCAAAGCCGTCGCCACCAAAATAATACCTTCGGAAGTGACTGTAATATCATTAATAATAGGACTGGGGAGGCCATCTGCAATACTAACCGTGGTAAAAGTATTACCTCCATCACTAGATATCATCAGTCCATTATCTGTTCCATAAAAAATAGTGGTGCTAGATGCATTATCGGTGTAGCTAACTACCGAATTACCCGTTTCACTGGTTAATGGCACAAGCATAAATGACGCACCTGTGTCTGTTGATTTAAATAACCCACTAGAAGTAGCAACAAAGACATTTGTATTCTCAGCGTATACATCCCGAATGGGTAAGCCAAAAACAGTCGCATTAGTAAAGCTGGTACCGTTATCTATGGATCTAGCGATTCCATCAACTGTCACGGCAAAAATGGTACTTGGAGTGGTCGAGCTCACGAATACTTCTTGTATATTTTTTGTGGGTAACCCATCAGAAGTAGTCCGTAATAATGGGAAAGAAGCTCCGTTATCATTGGAAATCTCTAATCCATCCGGTGTAGCAGCATAAACATTGGAATTAAAGCCCGATAGTCCTTGCACGCCAAAGTTTGACAGGGACTCGC
>JABSSK010000353.1 GCA_013214265.1 Saprospiraceae bacterium
TTCCGATACCGATCGTCAAGGACATGTGAACAATGCCATTTTCTCTACATTCCTTGAAACTGGTCGGGTTGAATTTTTGTACAATCCTGGGTATCCTATTCTACAAAGTGGCCATAGTTTTGTCATTGCCTCTCTCCACTTACAGTTCCTTAAAGATATCATGTGGAGAGGTTCCTTAGTGTTAGGTTCAGGACTAACCCGTGTAGGAAATTGCTCACTTCACATCGCTCAAAATATTTACCAAAATGATACCTGTGTGGCCTGTGCCCAAACCATAATAGTACAAGTGGATGCACATACCGGAAAAAGTGCACCCTTGTCCGCTAAGGTTAAAGAAACCTTGCATCAATGGATCCTTACCGATGTGCAGCGCTAAAGCAATATTTTTATGCAACTCTCCATCATTATTCCTACCTTAAATGAAGCTGAATATCTACCCTTAACCGTTCAAACCATCCGACAAAAAGCACATTCAATCTCAAATTTGGAAATCATTGTTATTGATGCCGGATCCTCTGATCAAACCGTAGCTATCGCAAAAAAAATGGAGCTCATCACCTATCCCAGACCTGATTTCCTGCATAAAAAATACCTTAGTCTCAATTATGGTTGGCGTCAGGCTACTGCCGACTATATATTGTTTCTTGACGCTGATACCCTGCTACCCAAACACTTCGATCAACGCATCAAAAAATGTATGGATAATCCTGCTGTGGTTGGTGGTGCTTTTGAGTTTGCACTGAATGATTCACGGTGGCCCTTTAGGCTCATTACATTTATCAACCGCTTACGGTACCGCTTGGTCCCAATTTTCCATAGTGATCAGGCACTATTTTGCCGAAAGGCAACTTTGGAACAATTAAATGGATTCCCACCTGAACCCCTAATGGAAACTGCATTTGTCTCTAGAATGCTCAGGAAAAAGGGAAAACTAATGCTGGTACCATCTCCGGCAGTAACCGCAACTCGCCGATTCAAGGAAAATGGTATCTGGCGTGTCATTCGGTTCGATACATATATGTGGATGCGATTTGTTCTGCGGCTACCCGTTGCCAGTTTTGCAAAACACTATTGGAAATAAAGCCTTCCCTTAAAGCAGAATATCAGCAGTACAAACACACTATGCTACTGCTGATATTCACAATTTACTAGAATCTACGGCCCCGCGTATAGGGTGCACCAGCTTCGTCCATTACTTTTTCAAAAGCTTCCAAATCACCAAGATATTCCGTTAAATGTATTCGGAACTGCGCAAACCCTTCGCTAGCAATACGCAAATTGGTCCGATAGGTATCCGTTGGCACCTGACGTGTATCCCAATGCCCACCTGCTATTTGCCCCACACGCCCCTGAATAGAAGGCCTACCAGACTCATTCATCCGAGATCGTGCCGGATCACCGTAAAGCGTCATGCGCAAGTCTGCTAATTTCGTATGCAACGCTTGCCAATGTGTAAAATGTTCCGTCGATGCTTTTGGTGTCTGAGGTAGCGCCGCTTTCAAAAAACGTAAACGCTCACTCGCCTCGCCCATAGTCTGACCTGCATTACTAATTTGTCGCATTAATTCACTGGTCTTTTGCTGAAAGGCAGCCACCGCTTGAAAATCGTATTCAGCTGAAAGATTAGGAACAGGCTTCACCTGAAATGACTGTGGTGAACCTTGTGGCTTCAAAGCCCCTTCATAGGATAAATAAATCTGAACCGTATAAGTACCCGGAGCAACCAATGGCCCTTTCGGATTACCTGCCCAAGGGGGTTGGAAAGCCGGCTTGGAAAGCTTTACCGGATTGGGTGCTGGCAACCTAAGATCGCAAGTAACCCGCTGCAACCATACTCTTACTGGACCCTGGATCCAACGAACAGGATTACCTGCCTGATCCGATATCAGCAGCATAACAGCTGGAGCACCTTCGGTTGATTCTTGGCGCATAACTTCCCATCCGGGAAAAGGAATATCCGCACCATCCGTACGCAAACCGTCCTCAACTTACTGGCGTATTGCTTTACTTGTCTGGGGAACCTCAGGCAAATAATATGTAATCATGGCCCCAAACGCAGGATTATCCGCAACGTAGCTGTCCGAACCCAAAGTAGGCATCCCTTTCGCCTGCATCGGAACATTAGGAATATACCACCAGGCGTCACGTACTGGAAAAGTAGTAGCTTCCGCCTGCTCTACCGCTTCCGATAAAGTACGTAAAGCTGAATAATCATCCAGCACATAAAAACCCCGTCCAAAGGTGGCGCCAACCAGATCATGATCCCGGGTGTGAAGTTCCAAATCCCGGAATGGAATCGTCGGAACACCGCCTCCTAATTTTATCCAGTTCTCACCTCGATTAATGGAGAAGAAAATTCCATATTCCGTACCAATGAAGAGTAAATTCTCATTCTCATGGTCTTGCTTGATAACCCAGACAATGGTACCCTCTGGTAAATCCCCAGCAATGGAAGCCCAGGTAATACCACGGTCGGTACTCATAAATAGGTACGGAGAATAATCTCCAAATTTATGGGCATCCGCCACCGCAAAAACAGTAGCCTCGTCGTGTAATGATGCCTCCATATGATTAATAAAAGATCGCTCCGGCACCTTGGGTAAAGGCCCAGCCATACGCCAATGTTCACCTCCCGTCTCAGAAACGTGAATCAACCCATCATCCGAACCTGTATACAGTAAGCCCTCAACTAAGGGCGATTCAGAAATTGCAGTTAGCGTAGCGTATTTTGACATAGCTCCGTTATCATACAGAGCGTCTGTACTCCATACCCGACCCATCAATTCCAATTCGTACCGGTTGGTGTTCGTTGTCAGATCCGCACTGACCGGCTCCCAAGTATCACCTCGGTTATCGCTCTTCCAGAGGCGTTGAGACCCAAAATAAATACGTTGGTGGTTATGTGGACTGATCAGAATCGGACTATCCCAGTTCCATCGCTCTGGTACTTCATCCGGACCAGCTACAGGCTGAATATTAATTACTTCGTGGTTTTTACGGTCATACCGAAACAGGTACCCTTGCTGATACTCCATATATGCAATATTGGGATCCTTAGGGTCAAATACCGATCCATAGCCATCGGCACCCAAGGGTACGTACCAGTCACGATTACGGATACCTTCCGCATTCAAGGTGCGTGATGGGCCAATGAGTGTGCCCAGATCCTGGGCTCCACCCACAATATTGTAAAAAGGCTCTGTGTTATCTAGTCCCAATTTATAGAACTGCGAAATTGGCAAATTAGGAAAGTGCCTCCAGCGGGTACCCTCATCAAAGCTTTCAAACAAACCTGCATCCGTTCCTACCAGCAGATGCTGACCATTTGCTGGATCAATCCATAAAGCATGGTTATCACTATGCTTATCACGACCCGTTTCGAGATAGTCAAACGTTTTACCTCCATCACGGGTTACGTGAAGGAAAACATCCATTTGATACACCAAATCCGGATTAACCGGAGAAGCCTCAATCTCTTGATAATAATGTGGCCCTGTCCCACCTGAGATATAACCATTACGCTTTTCCCAATGCTCCCCCCGGTCCACTGATCGATAAAAGCCTCTTTCGGAACTACTGGCCTCAATCGTAGCGTAGACGATATTCGGATTAGCCGGTGTAACAGCCAATCCAATCTTACCTTTATCCCCTGCCGGAAGGCCAGCCGTCACCTGCCGCCATGAACCACCATTATCCGCTGATTTATAAATTCCGGATTGAGGCCCACCGGCCAATAACGACCAGGTGTGACGCCGGCGCTGGTACGCTGCCGCAAAAAGAATATCCGGATTATCCGGAGCAAATTCCAAATCTGTAACCCCAGTATGCTCGTCAATACCTAAAACCAACGACCACGTTTCCCCACCATCTGTTGATCTGTAGACACCCCGATGCCCGCCATCTGACCATAATGGCCCCTCGGCTGCCACCAGAACCACATCACTATCACGAGGGTCAATTAGTATTTTTCCAATATGCTCAGATTTTGACAGCCCCATATTTTTCCAGGTCCTTCCGCCATCCAGGCTTTTATAAACACCATCACCCCAACCCACATGACGCCCACTAACATTCTCACCTGTACCGACCCATACCACTTCAGGACGATTAGGATCAACAGTGACACATCCAATCGAATACGAAACCTGATCATCAAATACCGGCGTCCAGGTAACACCACTATTGGTAGTTTTCCAGAGGTTACCCGAACCCGCAGCTACATACCAGGTACTCTGATCATGTGGACTCACGGCAATATCCGCAATACGACCACCCATCAAAGCCGGACCAATACTTCGAAAAGTTAGACGATTAGCTGCCTCTTTTATCTGTTGCTGTACCTCATTCTGTGCCTGCATATCCATGAAGGGAATCAGACAACCCATGAGGCACATCGCTAAAAATTTAATACTTGTGTTGCGCATAGTTATGTTTTAATACTTAATGATTCAATTCCACTGTTCCATAGATACACCTCCACACAAAAAATCTGTTTCTCAGATCATTTCAATATCCTCAAGCAGTTGCTACCTCTACCAAATTACCCTGAATGCCGCATTCAGAAAAATTTTTCATTCAAATATGAGTACAAGCACTATGCTTTTGCCTTATCCTTATGAAAGCCCAAAAAAAAATCATACCCCGATACAATCCGATTTACTTAGACCTTCATCCCATAAACACATCCGATGACCCCTACAAAACAAACAAATGCTTTTAGATTCCCCAATACAGCGTTGTAGCTTTAAATAACCACTGGTATCGTAAGATGCCAGTGGTTTGCCTTTCTAAAGGGTAAGAGTACCCAGCGTGTACTGTAAAAAGAATCCTTACTCCTTCATCGCTGTTCCCTTTATTGTAACCTAAAATTGCTCCATGGTGGTAAAGTAGTATCTTGTTCACAAC
>JABSSK010000354.1 GCA_013214265.1 Saprospiraceae bacterium
CCGCGAAACCAAAGTCTATCATAGCGTCTTCATCAGCGAAAATCACTCGTCTTGGGCCACTCTGCTTTTCAACTCTTCCTCTCAACACCACGCCTACCCCATTAAAATTGTAGGCTAACTGTGTTACAGGCTCATTTCCCTGAAAAGTAAGTCGTTTGTTGATGTATACTTTTTTATCCAGTTTATACCCAGGAAAGTTTTCTTCGAAAGGAGCTGTTTGTGGTTGCTCCACTTTTATGCTTATCACACCATCCTCAATATTGCCTCCATGTTTTAGAATTAATTCTTGGCTGTGCTTGTAGCTGATTCTGTATACATCATTCAACGACATCTCCGTGTGGCTAAAATTAATATCCTCAATACGGTCCAGTCCTTGCAACCAATATTCTGGAATACCACTTAGCCCCGTAGTAGTAGCCAGTATACCCATTGCTGTGGCTGGATTACAGTCGGAGTCTTGTCCTGCTCTAGTCGAGATATCTAAAGTTTTTCCAAAATCCCCTTCTCCATACAGCATACCCAGTACAACATAAGCTGCATTAATTTTAGCGTCAATATTAAAGTCACTGAATGCGCCATCCGGACAACCAATATCAACGCCCCATTTATCTTCAATAAGCTCCCAATTTTTTTTCCAATCCAAGGGGTATTCCTGATGCCAACGTATAACGTCACTGATACACTGGTGAAAAGTACTTTTGGTAGGTATCATTTGGAGCGCATTATTAATAACCGTAGGAATATCATTTTCAATAAAAGCATAACTGTACATACCCGCAACAAATACTCCTCCGTAGTACCCGTCACCAGAATTCATGATGTGCCCTACCCGATCACAAATATCTAACGCTACATTAGGCATGCCAGGAGACATTATTCCGGCAAAGTCAGCTTCGATCTGAAAATCAATATCATCCGCATGCGGATTATTAAGCCAGTGACCCGATTCGGGAGCATTGATACCATTCAGGTAGTTGTACCGTCCTTGCTGATTAGCATGCCACAGCATATAATCTGCTTCAGCATATGCTTTCAGATGAGAAGACGCAGGCGCATCAAGTCCTTCTCTTTCAAAAACCTCCACGAATGTTAAGTCCATATAAATATCATCGTAAAGGCCTTCATGGTTTTTCATCCAATAGGGTAAGACCTCTTCGTTCCATTGCGTATGGTGCAAATAAGTTTCATGATCCTCGATTATTCTTTTATTATGCCTGAATTCAGTAGGACCTCCATAAGTAACACCAATCGTTTGAGCGGCCCATGCCCCTTTAATTTTATCCTCCAGTTCTTCCGTTGTCAGGCTATAGAATGCTGGCAAAGGTTGATCAACTTGTGGTATGGATTCATTTTCTGTTTCACAACCAACTATTGTGAGCAAAAAAACGAGTAGGCAGAACAAGTGGTTTATTGAATTCATAGCTTTCAATATTTGGTACTACTTTTAATTACAATGCACTTGATTAAGTTAAAGTTATTTTTTTTAAATTACACGAAATCAAGCTATTAAGCACATGTTTATAATTGACAATTACGCACTAGCCGTATTTTTTTGTTTTATAACAATGCTATGTTGGGGTTCCTGGGCGAATACCCAAAAAATGGCTAGCCAAAAATGGCCTTTTCAACTTTTTTACTGGGACTATACTTTCGGTATTCTGCTCATCACTTTATTGCTAGGTTTTACGATGGGCTCCACGGGTGATAATGGCAGAGGTTTAATCGCTGATCTCAGTCAAGCAAATATTAGCAGCTTAACATCAGCCTTTATTGGAGGGGTCATTTTTAATTTTGCAAACTTGCTATTAGTGATCGCCATTGAGATTGCAGGGATGGCTATTGCGTTTCCGATAGGTATTGGAATTGCGTTGGTCTTGGGTGTTTTCACGAATTATATAGCTCAGCCTGAAGGTAATCCTAATTTTTTAGTTATCGGGGTACTGCTCGTTGTTTTCGCCATTATCATTGACGGAATCGCCTACAAGAAAATTTTACGAAACGCTCAGGAGAATCCCATGAAAGGAATTTTATTTTCTGCTGCTGCGGGGATAGCAATGGGCTTTTTCTATAAATATGTTGCCGCTTCTATGGCTACTGATTTTGTTACTCCAGAGGTAGGTAAGTTAACACCATATTCCGCATTAGTTATTTTTTCTATCGGTATAGTTTTATCCAGTTTTGTTTTTAATACCATTAATATGTACCGTCCTTTTTCTGGTGAAAAAGTTGCTTTTAAGGATTACTTCAAATTAGGCACGCCAAAATTACACGGTATTGGAATTTTGGGCGGAGTCATTTGGGGCGTTGGTATGTCCTTTAACATCATTGCATCCGAACAGGCAGGCCCTGCTATTGCCTATGGCTTAGGGCAAGGAGCAACACTGGTAGCTGCCATCTGGGGGGTGTTTATCTGGAAAGAATTCAAGGCATTACCCAAAGAGAACAACTGGTTGATCCCCGTTATGTTTTTTCTTTTTCTGGCCGGAATTGGAACCATCATAGCCGCTAAATTACTCTGATCATGAGCTTATTTACCATTGGGAGCAGTAATACAGATTTAGTTATCTATCTGGACCACATTCCCAAAATCGGAGAAACGGTTATTGGGGGAGAGTCTAAAGTCATCTACGGAGGCAAAGGAGCCAATCAGGCAGTTGCGGCAAAAAAGGCAGGTTCACAAGTAAAATTTATAACGCAACTGGGCAGTGATAGCTTTGGCAAAGACCTCATCACATATTTTAAACGCTTAGGACTTCCAGAAAAATATATACTCACAGACCCGACTCAACCTTCCGGATTAGCCCATATTTTCGTTTCTAAGCAGGGTGAAAATTCCATTGCTGTGGCATCGGGTGCAAATGGTACGCTCGATTTTGATAGAATTGCGCCCTTTCTTGATGAAATTAGTACAGCGGATGTCGTTCTCATTCAATTTGAAATTCCTATTCAGACCATAATCTCCATTATTAATTATTGCCATGAAAAGGAAGTCAAAGTGGTGGTTAATCCGGCACCAGCGATGACTCTTCCTGATGAGGTCCTGAAAAAGATCTGGATGATAACCCCCAACGAATCGGAGGCTGAACTGCTTTCCGGAATGGTGGTCAATGATCAGGCTTCAGCTATCATGGCAGGCCAAAAACTAGTTGATTCCGGGATCAATCATTGTATAACAACACTTGGTGAAAAGGGAAGTATCTGGATAAGCGCAGGAGGTATTTATGCCTTCAGCGTACCTTCAGTTGATGCAATCGATACTACAGCTGCCGGTGATGTCTTCAATGGGTATTTGGCGCATGGCATTACGAGTAATATTCCTTTGGAAAAGGCTATAGCTAAAGCCCATGCAGCCGCCTGCCTGTCCGTAACGGTAAAAGGCGCACAAACCTCCATCCCCTCCAAAAAGGAGACGGACCTCTTTATCCAGAAAAACCCAATTATAGCGGAGAAAATAGGCTAATTCTAATACCTATCTGATATGATGCTCTGTAATATTTAGCAAGTATCACCCCAACCAGTATCTTATGTGTAAATCATAAATTGGTTATACCAAATGATCGCGATATATCTCGCAGAACATTAATGACTAATCCCCATAGTATTCCTTGTTACCATCTGCTTTTTTCTTTTTCTTCTCGATATACCTTTTTTCTCTTTTACGCAATATTTCAGATCCGATAAGGCTCAACGTTACCAGTCCTATACTAACCCCAACCAAAATGTAAATGGCCGTAAATAATCTACTCGCATCATGGGTCGGGGTAAAGTCACCATAACCAACCGTAGTGATGGTAACCACTGAGAAGTAAAAGGACTGAATCCACGTCCAGGATTCTAATCGATGGAAAACAATGGTACCAATAGCCATCCAGCCCAGCAAGGTAGTGTAGGCAACAAATATTTCAGCCTTGATATTAAAATTCTTTCTCATTTTTCACCATACTATACACTGCTCAGTAATGCAAGAGGGTTATATCTCTTTTTAATACTAATATTAAACAATAATTAATACAATACAGCAATGAAAAATAAGAATATCACCCTGGCCTATTAGAACCCAACTTCAATGGTACTTGACACTAGGTTAGGGCCCTATTTTCCTACCGATCAGAATAGAGTACAACTTGTTATGAATGTGACCGCAGCAATCCGTATGGAATCATAACAAGAACAACTGCCATTTTGCTTTAACCAATAAGACTATGCCTATGATCGGGTTTCTGTACTAATAAAATGCCCTGTAATTTGCCTTTACGAATTGGGCCCTCTCAAGCAAAATGACCTGATTTGGTGTGCACCTAGCATATGAAGGTACAATTCAAGTTTATTCAAAAAAAAACGAATCCGGGTTGCACAAATATTTGGATAGCCATTCTTTAAACTTGTTTTTGCTTACTAGAATGACTATCCACGGCTGAATTAAACCTTATCAAATCTAACTACGATTTTCTCTCATCTTCTTTTGCATCGCTTTCTGTTTTTCGAGATAAATTACGTATTGATCCTTTGAAAGAAGTTCTTTCATCTCCGTATTTTTCCTACTCCGGATCGACTGTACTGTGTTATACTTACTTATCCTTC
>JABSSK010000355.1 GCA_013214265.1 Saprospiraceae bacterium
GTCTAATGCCCATCAACGGCCCATGAATCTGCTTCTTCAAATCCTTTAGTCAGATGATTAAGCCTTTGGGTTGCTCCTTCCCAAAGGCCAAAGGCAACATCGACATGAATCCAGTCACCAGCCTTTTTAGCTTGACCACAAACATCATAAAAAGGGTCAAACGAACCGCTATTTACATTACCAGCCTGTAGGATAAGAATGGTCCGGCTGTCCAGAACCGGCATAGATTCAGGAATAATTCTTCCCTGATCATCGGTATCTACCCACTCTATATTAGCTTTTCCAAATCCAAGCAAAGAAATGGCTTTTACAATAGTGGAATGTGCATGTTTACTGGTAACTATCCGCAACTGGGGTGCCCCAATCATCCCCTGCTCAGATATATCCCATCCTTGTTTTTTGAGTAAACGATAACGTGCTGCCGCCAAACCACAAAAATTAGCCATAGATGTTCCACTTACGAAGCCGGCAACAACACCAGCAGGGAAACCAAAAAGATCACTAAGCCATTGTTGAACAACGACTTCCAGTTTGGAGCAAACTGGAGAAATAACCTGCATCGCCGTATTTTGATCCCAAAAAATGGACAAGTTCTTAGCCGCCAAACCGGCAGGAATGACACTCCCATTAACAAAACCGAAATAACGCCCCCCAATCTGAGCAACCGTAGCTGGTGCGCCAACAGAATGAAGCTGATCAATAATATCTTGTGCTTTCCCCGTTTGCTCAGGCATAGGCTCTGCAAAGCAGGACAAGTTTTGCAGGTCCTCCTCCTTTGGGTAAACATGACGCTCCCGCACCTCCGATAAATACGTAAGGCCATACCTCTCGGCACTTTGAAAAAGCGTCGGATCACTAAGCTCATTAAACATGCGTTCCTGAAGTGTTGATTTCTCCTTCATTTGGCTGATTTTTTTTACAATCAAAAGGCGCTTCTCTTCTCGTCTGCGGCATCAACTGTAGAACCAAAAACAAGCACTTTACACGAGCTTGATACCATAAAAAGTACTAAACTGTTTTATTTTTAGTCGACATGCTAAGCTGCATAACCTATCCTGTAGGTCCTTTGTATAAACTTAACGATTAATCAAAAACTACCGAATTGTTTAACTAGATTAAAACCATGCGTCTTCATTTTACAATCGCTCTCATTTGTTGCCTTTCGGCAAAAACACTGCAGGTCTTTGCACAACTTCCTGATCAGGGCCTATGGGCACTCTCCGCTGAACGCTTTGAAGTAGATCGGCTCCAACAGATTTATACCATTGATCAACAATCTACACTCAGGAAGTACCTGACTAATGGGGATCAAGTTTTTATGTATAGCAACTTGAGCTTAGGTATGTTGTCTACGATCGATGTTTCTGACCCTTTCAACATCATCCTGTTTTATCACGATTTTCAGACGGCAGTACAATTGGATAGAACTCTGAACGAAAGAGGAAGCCTATTTTTTCCAGAATTGGGTCTTGCACAAGTCGACTGTATTGCTAAATCCAGAGATAACCAGTTATGGATATATGATGGATTACAAACCCGATTACTCAAAATCAATGTGCTAGGAACCATCCTATCTGAGAGTCAGAACCTCAGCCTGCTGCCTGGATGGGTCGGTAATCCGCAACGCCTTTTTGCTTGTGGCCAATATGTGTTCCTTATTGCCGATGATAGCCACATAGTCGTTTTTGACGCCTTCGGCCAATATGTAAAGACCTCCCCTTTGGAAGGTAAAAAGGTAGTTAAAGCCTGGCCAGAAGGGTTGGTCCTGCAGCAAGCTGACCAAGTATGGCTGTGGAATCCAGCATCCCCTCCAGTATTGTTACCTTGTAGGCCTTCACCAAACCACCCATGGAAGCTAACAACAAACCGAATAATCCAATTGCAACAGAACGGAATACATTTGTCGAGTTGGAAATGAAAATACGATAACTATGCACGCGCAGGAACGACAATTGCTCAAAAAGAAAATAGAGCTCGCCATAAAAGATACAGAAAGAAAGATTACGCAATTAGAAGAAGCTACCAAACCGATCGCTCCCGAAAATGCAATCGGCCGGGTAAGTCGAATGGATGCTATAAACAATAAAAGCGTTGCCGAAGCCAGCTTGCGTACAGCGCACAGAAAACTAAACAACCTCAAACATGCCCTTACCAAAATCGATGATGACGCATTCGGGGCATGCGCACGATGCGGTAATCCGATCCCAACTGCACGACTCATGTTTATGCCCCAAAGTACGCGTTGTGTGCGTTGTGCTGATGCCTGATCCTACTTTTTTCTTTTCGCACCCACCAAAAAAAGTTTCCCTAGCATCTTTGACTAAAGAATCCGTTATTTAACTAAAAATAACGTTATATGAAACGACTTACACGTGCAGAAGAAGAAATCATGCATATCATATGGGAGATTGCACCTTGTACCGTAGCGGACATTCGCAATTACATTGAGCATCAGCTGGGGCAAGAGCGCCCTCCACACAGTACCATTTCCACATTGGTGCGTATCCTAGATGACAAAAAGGCTTTTTTAACGCATCGTGCATTCGGACGCACTTTTGAGTATACACCTACAATCACCAAAGCAGAATATAGCCGACAGCGCTTACAAAAATTGGTAGGCGACTATTTTGAAGGATCCATGCATGGTATGGTTTCTTTTCTGGTCAGAGAAAAAGACTTAAGTACAAAAGAACTGGAGGCATTACTAGATCGCTTAAATCAAGAAGAGGAATGATCAGTTATGTAATTCAAGTCACAGTAGTTTGGGGTGTGCTTTATGGTTTTTATCATCTGGTCCTAAGGAACCTCACTTTTTTTACCCTTAACCGGGTTTACTTACTGGTAAGTCTTATGATTGGTATAGTTGGACCCACAATTGACCTACAAGGCACCAAGCTTTATCCGTCGGCAGAAAGTAAGCGCCAATACTGGAGCTTACCTACTTTTTCGACCCAATGGGTGCCGATAGACCAAACGACCCTCAGGGTAAAGCGCTGGCTTTCAGTAGATAAAGAGCCCCTCCAATCATCACGTTCCAACCAAGAGCCCTGGTACTTATACGTCTATATTTTTGGCGTATGCCTTGCCACTATTCGGTTTATGGGTGGCCTATGGCAGATAGTTGTTATATATCGTCAAGGGAAAAAATATTATGCAAATGACCACATCCGAATTGAACACCAAGCTGTAGGCTCTCCTTTTTCTTTTTTCCATTGCATCTTTTGGTCCCCAGCATTGGATTTACGTTCGAAAGAGGGTCAACGCATACTGCAACACGAAAAAGCACATTCCGAACTTAGTCATTCCTATGATAGGATGCTTTTGGAGGTATTACAAATTCTGTGCTGGTTTCACCCCATTATATGGTTATACAAAGGGGCACTCCAGCAGATTCACGAATATCAGGCAGATGCTGTCGTATTACGCGAAACGGCCGTTCGCACATATGGCACTATGCTGATCAGGCAAGCACAAAAGACTGGCCATCCGGCGTTTCTTGCTCATTCATTTTCCAAATCACAATTAAAAAATCGAATTTTTATGATGACGCGTAAGAAAAGTACCCACAAGGCCCTTTGGCGTTACTTCTTGGTCATACCCATTTCATTCCTGATGTTAATAGGTTTTGCTAATCCAGGAGTCAGTCAGACTTCTGCTAAAACTGCAATGGAGTTACTCAAACAACAAGGGGAAGATGTATTTATAAGCGTGGAAAAAATGCCTGTTTTTTCTGATGATGAATGTACCACATTAACAGGGGAGGCATACCAAATGTGTACCGCGCAAAAGGTAATGGAATATGTTTCTCGCCAGATTAGGTATCCTAAAGAAGCTAAAAAACAGGGTCTGGAAGGCAAAGTATTGGTTGAATTTGTCATTACCAAAGATGGTTCTGTTTTTCAGCCAACTATTGTTCAGGAGATTGGTGGTGGAACGGGCGAAGAAGTAGTGCGGGTGCTCTCGAAGATGCCCAAATGGCAGCCTGGCATATTAAATGGAGAAGCCGTACATACACGTATGATGCTTCCTGTTGTTTTTGAACTTCCTCCAAAGGAGGTTGAACAGGTTGAACCGTCAATTATCATTGAAGAACTTCCTTATACTAAAGAAGGTATGCCTAAAAGTCAGGATACGAACCAAAAAGAAGTTTATCAGGTTGTAGATCAAATGCCGCTATTCCCAGGTACAAGCACACTGGAAGAAAGTAATCAAGCGATCATGAAATTTGTTCTTTCTCAGATCAAATATCCGAAGCTAGCGAGGAAGAATGAGGTGGAGGGTACAAATTTGGTGCGATTTGTTGTTCAAAAAGATGGAACTGTTGGTGATGTTCAGATCTTAAAGGATATCGGTAGCGGAACAGGAGAAGAATCACTTAGGATAGTAAATTCCCTTCCGGCAGGCTGGTCCCCAGGCATACTTGACCAGCGTGCAGTTCATGTGCAATTTGTGCTGCCGATTGCCTTCAAGCTTGACGATAGCGTTTCAAAAATTTCCTTGGGCGAGTATAGTAATGAGGAGCAAGAAGTAATTATTGAAGAAGAGGCTATTGCAAAAAACCTTACCCAAGAAGATACTTTCTTGGTTGTGGAAAAAATGCCCTTATTTGGTGATGCAACAACGTCTCAAGAGAGTAATATAGCTGTGTTTAAATATCTGGCTAAGCATATTGAATATCCTAAATTAGCTCGAAAAAATGGGATTGAAGGTCTCACAGTTATTGAGTTTGTAGTCACCAAAAATGGCACTATAACGGATGTAAAGATTCTTCGTGATTTAGGGTACGGAACAGGGGAAGAAGGCCTTCGTGTGATTCAGAATATGCCATCTTGGCAACCTGGGCAACAACGAGGTAAGCAAGTCAATGTTGTAATG
>JABSSK010000356.1 GCA_013214265.1 Saprospiraceae bacterium
TTGATGCCTGGAGTTAAGGGGGAGAAGATTGGTTGCTTGGCCATTACGGAACCATTTGGTGGGTCTGACATTCAGAATATTCGCACTACAGCTATTAAAGAAAAGGACCAGTAAATTATTCGTGGCTCTAAAACATTCATCACGAATGGTGTTAATAGTGATTTTATTATAGCTGCTGCCAAAACGGGTACCGATAATAATGCCAAAGGGATTAGCTTATTTATTATTGATCGAGATGCCCCTGGCGTACAGGCTACCAAACTTAATAAGCTGGGTTGGAAAGCATCCGATACAGGTGAAATAGCCTTTGATGATGTACGCATTCCAGCCTCCAATATACTAGGTCACGAGAACGGTGGTTTTTTTTACATAATGATGCATTTTGTTTCTGAGCGTCTTTCGATGGCTTTGGGGTCCGTGATAAGCAGTGAACATGCCCTTACACTGACACTTCAATATATGCGTGAACGTGAAGCATTTGGTCGCTCTATTAATAAGTTCCAGGTTCTTAGACATCGTGTTGCGCAGTTGGCTACTGAAATAGAAGCGAACAAGGCGTTTGTCTATTCGCTCTACCAGCGGTTTGAGCAAGGAGAGTACCTAGTTAAAGAAGCATCTATGGCAAAATTAGTTTGTACCCAACTAGCGGATAAAGTTGCAACACAATGCTTGCAAATGTATGGTGGTTACGGCTATATGGAATCCTACCCAATGGCTCGTTTTTTCCGGGATTCCAGATTAGGCCAAATCGGCGGTGGGACTTCAGAGATCCTATGTGAAATAATTGCCAAAATGGTGATAGACGATAAATCGTACCGAAGTAAATACTAATTAATGGGGGTATTCTCATCTGCAATACGTACCTTTTTATTGTTACTTATAGAAATTGATATGATGGTATCCGTTATTAGCTAGCACGTAATAAGGGTCAGATAATACTTTTGCATCAACCCATATATAATAGGGTTCATTTTTCTTCGTTACCTCTTAAATTTGATCAGGGGTACTTTTTGTTCTAATACTATATCTATCTTGTGTTCAATTATTGAATAAACCTGCTTGCATTAAGTCAATTAAGGTTAACGTAGTAATCCTGATTTCCCTTATTGTACTACGAAGTCGTCAATTAGCAAAACAGTTTTTAACCAATAGTATGTATGGTTATCATAGATACTTTAAAAAAATGTACGCTTATGCGTTTTTCAATCCAAATCACGCATCTATCAGGCAGCGGATGGTTATTCTTAATCCTACTAATTTTTAGTTCGGTTAAAATGAAAGCACAGATTTACGTTGATGCCGATGCTACCGCGGGTTCTGACAATGGTACGTCATGGTCGGATGCTTACACGCAACTCCAGTCAGCGATCAGTGCTGCTAATTCAGGTGATGAAATTTGGGTTGCTGAAGGGACATATTTTCCTACCCTAATGAATCCAGCCAGTTCCACTAGTAGTGTTCGGGATGTTACTTTTTACATCAACAAAGATAATGTTAAGCTATACGGCGGTTTTACAGGTACTGAAACGATGAGGAGTCAAAGGGATTTCGGTCTGAACCTGACTATTTTAAATGGGAATATTGGTAACACATCCACATTTCAGGATAATGCATATCATGTTCTTTTTATTGACGGCACATCTATTCATGGTAGTATAACCCAGGCAACCACAATTGATGGTTTTCATATTCAAAATGGGTATGCCGATGGCTCTGGCAAGAACGAAGATGGTGGTGGTATATACAATTCTGGCGGCAACCTAGGCCGCGAATGTAGTCCCACCATTCTCAATTGCACTTTTGAGAATAACTATGCAGAAAATGATGGCGGGGCTATGTTAAATGATGGAGAAAATGAGGGTCAATCAAATCCATTGATCAAAAACTGTGTATTCGACAGTAACTACGTCAATGATGACGGAGGAGCAATCTCTAATAATGGTGAGGAAGGCATTTCCAACGCTACGATTGATGAATGTACATTCACAAATAACTATGCCTCCGCTTATGGAGGTGCTATCAACAATGATGGAAATGACGGTCAATCAAACTTAACGCTACAAAAAAGTACTTTCACCTGTAACTGGGGAGATAAAGAAGGTGGTGCTATTTACAATAATGGGTATTTAGGACAAGCTAATGCTACTATTAAAGACTGTACTTTTAGTAAAAACTATAGCTCTTCCTTTGGTGGAGCCATTATAGGTTATGGCGAAGATGGGCAAGCTACGCTAGATGTGACATCTTGTACTTTTTCAAGTAACACATCAAACGAAGGGGGCGCTATTCACTTTTTTGCATCCGATGAAGCAGCCCCTTCAACAATAAAAAGTTGTGTGTTTGACTCGAATTTGGTTTCCAGTGCGGGTGGTGCTATTTACATTTATGGAAATGAACTAAATATTGATGTCGATATTATCAACTGCCTTTTCAGTAACAATAATGGTGATCATATCACTTATTTTGATGGGGACTCAGGAACGCCCGCTGATATTATTAATTGCACCTTCGTTGGTGCTTCGGTCCATGCAATCGCTTTCGATAATTTCGGCTACTCCCAAAATCCACTACTTGCGAAAAATTGTATCTTCTGGGATAACACTCTGATTGTCTGTGGTGATAATATCGACGATAATGATGGAAATGAATTTAACAACATCATTATTGAGCAGAGTATCATTGGTGATGACCCTGGTGGTAATTATACAGGTTCTGGAAATATTTATCAGGATCCCTTATTTGTGGATACTGTAAATAACAACTTTACACTTCAGCACTGTTCACCGGCTATCGACCAAGGTGATAATCTGGCAATTGATACGGTTTCTCAGGATTTGGCTGGTAATCCGCGAATTGCAGAAGGCACTGTCGACATAGGATCTTATGAATTCCCAGGTTTCCCAAACTTGTTCGAGGTTACTGAAGTTATAGAATCAGATGATCTGATTGAGAAATTTGATACCATTCAAACGAATGGAACCGTCGAAGTAATGGATAATGACACCCTCACTTTTGAGGCTACCAAGTTAGTCATTTTACGCCCTGGATTTCATGCGTCAGTTGGTAGTCAGTTTACCGCTCGCATTCTGGATTGCTCCTTTTCTGGTTTAAGTGCACCTAAAGCACCCATTGCTGATTATGGAGCCCCTGCAATTCCGTATCCAAGTCTTCAGTTCGATACAGCAAATCCCATTCTGCCTAGGCAAAATCTACAGGTTGTGCTTTTTCCTAATCCTTTCTATGAAACTACCACCATTGAGGTTTTTATTCCTGATTCTCAGGATATTCAATTTATTGTATCGGATCTAAACGGTAATATTATCAAAACTGAATCTTTTGATGAGGCACCTAAAGGATGGATACAAACAACATTTGATGCTGGTAATTTACCCAATGGGATTTATCTTTTGGCCGTAAAAACCAACAGCGAAACCATTATGAAAAAGATGGTAATTAATCGTAACTAGAAGGGGGTATAATCGTTTCACCCTCGTAACCCTATGTGACAATCAAACAATATTTGTTAAGGTACTTCTTACTAAACAAAGGATGGATGTCCGATTAATGTACGCGGTACTTTAATTAAGCAAGGCGAAGAGCAATTGTGCGTAGACCACCTTTGAAATAATTGATACCGGCATCATTATGGTAAAACCCAGATTGGGTAATTTATTTCCTGATTTGCTTAAGGCAAAATCCAGAATAGCAGGTTGGTTAGCAACCATTCCGGTTAAAAAACTGAATGAGATCTTTAGCCATTTATATCCAACTAGCAGGGTAACGAATGACGTAACAAAAGAAATGATAGCTGATGCTAGAAAAACAGGTCCTCCCTGTCCTTCTGAAACCGTAGCGACGAACTGGTGGCCTGAATTCACTCCAATACCCGTCAAGAGCAGGATCAAACCTACTTGCCGAAGAATAAGATTTGCACTGTAGGGTAAGGACCAATTAATGGGTCCCGTCCGGCGTAATCCGCCCAGAACCAACCCAACAATAATAGGACCACCGGCAAATCCAAGGCGAAAAGATAGCCCCCCAGGAAGCGTATATGTGACCATTCCTAACAACAAACCGAGAGCCAAACCCAGCCCAAAGGAAAACAAATCGATTTTACTTAGCTGATCATAAGAATCGCCCAATAAGCTGGCTATTCCCTTGGCATCACGTCGACGGGAGACAACACGCACTCGATCACCAAGTTCAAGGACCGTTTCTGAGTTTGCGAGTAAGTCAATGTCCCCACGTGTAACCCTAGTAATCATAGCTGAAAAACGCTCAGTCAAGTTCAGTGTGGTCAGTTTCTGACCAACCACTTTGGGGTTAGATACAAAAAACCGACGAGCCATATATTCAGATTGGTTATCGGATAAGCGAGAAGGTAAGATAACCCCCAATTGGGCAGCAACTCCCTCAACCTCTTCACGATCACCCAGAATAGAAACCCGGTCTCCAAGCTTAAACTTCGTATCCCAGTGGGTTAAAGTGACTTTATCATTGCGTTCTAAACGTCCAAAAAGAACGGACCATCCATATTCTTGCTTCAGGTCACGGAGATAAATATTGGTGATTTCCGGCTTGGTGATTTCAACGGAATACCCAGCGATATC
>JABSSK010000357.1 GCA_013214265.1 Saprospiraceae bacterium
GGAAAATAGCATGCATCGTATTAATGGCATTACCAAGCAAAAACAATCCCGGATAATCATGGAGTGCCGTTTCTGTTAATAGTACTTTAGCGTGTTCCGTATTAAACAAAACGGGCAGGCTACAGAATTCGGCAGCAGAAATATCAGATAAGACCAAGTTGGAATAAGTACGTTCGTTATGGGAATACATAGACTCTTCCTTAGGGAATAGAGAGGTTGTATTTTCGGGGAAGTCCAGTTTTATTTTTTCCGAAAGGACATTTCGCTTACTATCATTATTATCGGTAATTTGGTAGGCTACACCATCGTTATAAACCCTGAAAGCGAGTTGAAAATTATGCTTGAAGTATAGGGTTAATTCTGTATAATTATCTGGTATGATGGCATCTTTGTAGGGTATAGCTGAGGTTATTTCAGCCGTTTGACTTTTTATGGTATGGTTTATGATTTGAGGGTTTTCTGCCAGATTAGGGCCTGACGAAAAATCCATTCCAATCTCTGCGTTTATTAGTACGGGTTTGTCATTGTACATTACGGACCAGGATAGCTCATTTTCCACTGCTACTACGACTTTTATTTTACTATCTGGAGAGGTAATGGTGTGGCTTTGTGTGTAAGCTATAGGGGTAATAAGCATCCATAAAACAGAGATGAAAAATATATGCATGGCACCTAGTTTAATAGTACACAGAACGATTGATTCTATAATATACAAAATTCAAGGCTGCTAGAATGCGCTAATTCCAGTATGATCAAGTGTATTCTACGGATTAGGGTAGCGTTCTGGGATTGGTGATACCAATTTCTGGTGTTCGTCTGGCCTATTTGTATAGGAAAAATAGCGTGAGAAAGGATCCTTACTGCCACAGCTATTTTCTTGCGGGAGTGACCCATTGGGCTGGAGGGCATTTTATATGTAGTCGGAAAATAGTAATAAGGGAAGGCTTAAAATTCCCTTAAGGTGTTTTTCATGCTGTTTTCATATTTGCTATGGTCAAGTTGCGGTATACTTGGTCAAGGTTAAGTTTGGTATATCGAAAATAGGTATGCGGTTGCATATGCTGGGAGTGGTGTATTAGGTTACGCATTTTGCTATGGTGGCATAATAGTCAGGATGACCCTTTGGTATCGGGTTAACGCGGGTTTCCCTTGATCGGTTACCCTTACTATAAAGTGTGCGGTTTCTTGTTTATTTACGAAGGGTGCTCTGGCATACGCATTTGACTGGTTGGGAGGATTAATAACTATATTTGTTTTGTATGTTCCTGCTTCTGGGTAATGGAACCATAAGAATTGCAAGTGATCCCCATCGGGGTCATAGCTTTTACGGGCTTCCAAGCTAAAATAATCACCTGATGTTACAGTGATTTCATTGGAGTGGTTTAGTAAGACTACAGGTGGATGGTTGGTATCTTTGTAAGGTTTGATACACCAATCCATACGTGCTGCAAAGTCATTCTGAAAGTCATTTCTCCATCGCCATAGGCTCACTTTATTTCCTTCAAAAACGGTTGTGTCTTGTACTAAGGTTCTGCCATATTCTTTGGGTATATAGGGTATATAAAGTTCGGCAGCATCCGTCCATATTGGGCGGGTTTCGGGTTCAAGTGGTACACCTGAACTTCCTTTTTTTTGGGTGGAAAAATCTGGTTTTCGTTTTTCATAACGACCGCCCCATCCTCCCCAATTGGGGTGTTCGGGGTTATTTAGTCCATTGGGTATGAGGGATAAGAAAGACGGAGTATCTCCTTCTACTCCCCAAGCTACATCAGGATATGCAGTGCCTAGCGGGCCATGATCTTGTTGTATATGCTGAGCAATCCAGCTATTGCTGATGCTGGTATTATCTATGCCAGGGATATAGTTGCTGATTGCATTCCAGGTGGCAGTGCTATAATCATCACCGGGGCTTACGATATAGAATAATGCTGGAAAATGGTTACGTATCCAGATCCCACTATCATCCTGATCGGATATGGTGTAGACACGGAGTTTTGCTATGAGGTTATTCACTTCACTTTCCGTTCTGGTATTCTTAATTTTAAAAAGGGCTTGTGCCAATGTATTCACGCCACCCCAAACAGAAATCCAAAGTGGTCGATCATCTCTTTCTTCCAAGGCTTTGATGATTAATTCCGAACCTTCCGAATCCTTATCTTGGCCAACGCCTGCCATACCGTATTCAGGTCGCCCCTGACTGATTATTTTTTGGAGGCTTGCCGCTTCTGGAAAATGTTTGTCGTGGACTTTTAAGTTAGGTTGCACTTTGGCATAAGCTGATAAAATAGCTGATATGGAGTTTGGATGAACACTCGTTTTCTGCCAACAGGAGGTAGTAGCCACAATGCCTTTAATATCAATTTCATTTGAGTAGAGCAGTAAGCGCACCAAAGATTGGGCATCATCTGGGTCGGCTTCTATATCGGTTAGAATAATAACCCTGTTTTTAGTGACTGACTGTGCGGTCAGAAAGGTTTGGCTTACAAGGAACAACAAAAAAAGGGATATTGACTTCATCTTTTGAATATAGATATGACGAATACCCTAAGGTAGTTCTTAAGATAATACAAAATGAAGAGGTTGAATGTGTTAAAGGGGGCTTTTATCCATTTTCAGTGAATGGGATTTAACTGAGTGGCGTTAGGTAGACGCGACGCTCAGGGTATTTATGATATGTATTATTCATGTATCATTACCCGTATTAATGGTTGAATATTAGATTACCTTTCCTCAATTGTTGTGGGGCAGGGTTTTACTTTTTATACCATATTATTTTTTTACTACCCGCAGGGTGGCATAATCGGTAAAGACGCGTCCGTATCGGTCTTTGGCCCTGACTTCTATGATATGCCTACCAGCGGTCAAGTTACTTCCAATATTAGCTTCCCACAGGTGTGTAGATGGGCGGGGTGCTGGCATGGGGGTTCCGGGTAGTACGATATCATCGTCGAAATGATCTTTCCAGGTGCGGGCCAGATCAATTTCTGCGAATTGTTTCCAGCGTTGATTTATTTTCACATAATAGGGGTCGAATTTTTCGACTTTGTTCATTGGTGTCCATTCTGAGATACCTTTGATGCGATAGGCTAGTTCCGATTGTTCGCTTCCGTTAAAGAAGTTGACGTTTAAAAGCACGGTATCCGTGCTATTGGCAACGATTCCGCGCGGCAAATGGATATTCATTTGGTGATTTGCGGGGCTACCAGCGACCTTCCAGTCGATGATATAATCTGTTCCGTTAAAACTGATGAAAGCGTATCCGTTGGGGGTACCGTCACGCATCATAGTATGGGGTATATCGACTTCGTTCCGCATACCATTCCACCAGCTTCCTGAGGTGGTTCCTACATTAAAGTGATGATGGGGTTTGGACTGCTGCCAGTCGGTTGAGTCCTGGTGAAAAAATTTATGGTGATGCACGTGGGTGTGGGCTGAGATGGACAAGGTATGTGTAAAGTCTTTTAAAAGATCAAATAGTTTCTTTTGATCGCTTTGTCGGAAAGATTCGCCGTGCTCAACCAAAGGGATATGCATATTGAGTACGACTAAGTGGTTTTTAGGAACCATCTGGAGGTAATTGGAAACGAATTCGAACTGGTCAGGCCGTAGGCCACCTACATATTTTCTGGAGCCAACTACGCTTTCATGAATTACATTATCGACAACAATAAAATGGACGTCTCCATACACAAAAGCGTACGTTGCGGGGCCATACACACTTTCAAAAGTTTCATCTGAGAGTTCGTCGGTAGGAGCCATGTAATTGATGTCATGGTTCCCTAAAACGTTATACCAAGGAATGCCAAGTTTGGCAACTGCTTGGTTGAGGGGGCTAAAAAAGGTAAGATTGTCTCCGACGATATCGCCCATAGTTACCCCAAATTTCAATTCGTGTTTTCCAATCAGTTCGCTGATGATATCATCAGCGAGAAAATCAATCATCTCTATGGAATAAGGTTGGGGGTCACCAAAGACAACCATTTTATAATTTTCGCTACTTTTTTCGGGATATAAAGGGAAGTTAATTTCTTCGGGTAAGTCCCCTGTTGGTTCCACACCTTTATAGGTAAAATTTTCAGGGTAACCATTGGGTTTATGTAAGTAATAGAATTGGGGGAGATTATCATCATTGACTGGAGTCATCCAATCACGAGGTTTCACAATAAATATAGTTGCATCATTAGATACCGGAATGTTATACGCTCCATTTTCATTAGTTAATACGATATCAACGCCATTCGAGACGACCACTTCGGGGATTCCTCGTTCAGTTTTTTCCATGATACCATTTTCATTAGTATCATGAAAAACAAAGCCTTTAGCGATATTTTGATCTGGTTGTTGAGCATGGCCTGTAGCCGAAAGGATCAGGATCAGGGTGGATATAAAAAGCGCTTTCATCCTTAGTCTTTTTGTTTGATGATTAAGGTATTTAAATCCGCTAAGTTTTGGGCGTCTTTTGTATTAATTAATCATTAATCAATATCCGCCAGATCAGCGTGCAGCTCAATTGGACAGAACTACCTCATATTTTGCCTAATGTTATCAATTATTTGAGTACTTACCCAATAGATATCTTGATTACTGGTGTAGAATAGAAAACGTCCGTCCTGAGTTACAAAAGGGCAATATTCATAGTGTACACTATTAATTTGATCGCCCATATTAACCGCTCTGGTCCATTTACCTTCAGGATTTTTAAAGCTGATATACAAATCCCCACGTCCGAAGCCACCTTTGCGGGTCGAGCAAAAGATGAGATAAGACTCATCTGGCGAGATAAAGACATCTGCTTCGTAGGCAGTTGTGTTAACGCTGCTATCTAGTGCTACAGGTTTCTGA
>JABSSK010000358.1 GCA_013214265.1 Saprospiraceae bacterium
TTAAACCCATTAATACCTCCCTTTTTATCCTTCCCCAAACACCGCTTATCAGTAATTTATAATCCATCATTTAAATAAAAAAAGCCCTTAGAACAGTAGTGTTCTAAGGGCTTACTTTTGGAGAATTTATAAGTTATAGTACGTAAAAGGCGATTATACTACAAACCACCTGATCATCTTACATATCCCCCAATACTTTGATAATTGCTTTAATTTCTTGCTCGCGCGATTTTGGATGATTCAGGAGAATATCGCCCTCGTCATCTACTATAAAATCATACAATCCGTTGATAACCCCCAGTTTACCTTCAGGTAAGCGAATCAGGCAATTATTCGTTTCTGCTAGGTATGTCTTATCGGCCTTTACGACATTACCTTGTGCATCCTTATCTAATTCATCGTACAGGGAAGCCCAGGTACCTAAGTCTGACCAACCAAAACTGCTCGGGATTGTAAATACATTGTCAGCCTTTTCCATAATAGCATAATCAATGCTGATACTTGGCACGGTTGGATAAACTTCCCGAATAAATGCCTCTTCTTCATCTGTATTAAAAACAGTCGGCGTTTGGCCCAATGTATTGTAAATAGCCGTAGCGTGTGTTTTGAATGCGTCCAGTAAATGCTTGACCTTCCAAATAAAGATTCCCGCGTTCCAAACGTAGTTACCTGCAGACAGATAGCTTTTTGCAGTCGCTACATCGGGCTTCTCTCGAAAGGATACAACTTTATGAACATCCTCGGCCGCAACATTTCCTTTCTCAATATATCCGTAACCAGTATCTGGGCGGGTTGGCTGAATGCCAAGCGTAAGTAAAGCTGGGTACTTCTCAGTAAAGGCTAGTCCTTTCTTTACCGTTTCCACAAAATTGGTTTCCTGCAAAATGACATGATCCGAAGGTGCTACTACCAAATTTGCTTCGGGATCCAATGCCTGCAATTTGAAAGCGGTGTACGCAATACAAGGTGCCGTATTTTTTCGGGAAGGCTCCCGTATAATCTGATCTTCAGTTAGTTCGGGAAGGTGCTCCAGTACCAAATCACAGTATGCCTCATTGGTCACAATAAAAATGCGTTCAGCAGGACAAAAGTGCAAAAATCGCTCAAAGGTCATTCGGATTAGCGACTTACCTGTTCCAAGCACATCAAGAAACTGCTTGGGCCGTTCTTCCCTGCTAGCAGGCCAAAATCGGGAGCCTATACCTCCTGCCATGATAGCTACGTAAGTATGTGTCGACATCGTCCTCAATATTAATTATCAAATTTTAAAATGCATACGTAAAAAAAAGACTTTCGTTTTTTTGTCCCTTGCTCTCTCATCGGCAAAACAAGGGAAAGAAAGGCTACCACCTGAATCAAGCCCATGACCATAATATTACCCGCGTATAATTATTGTCATCCGTTAGCGGAAGTGGGGTCGAATATACTCAAAATAGCCACCATATTCATTTGTAAACTCGAGCGCTAAAAATCCTCGTATATATTATTGAGGGCCGTTCGTAACCCAACGAACCAATAGGTGGTGTTGGTCGCCTGTAGAATATTCGTATCCGGAGCAAAGTCGCGCCATCGAAGACCTACCTCAAAACGCAGATTATAACTGGGGTTCACCACCCAACCCGCACGAAGGTCAGAGTAGAAGATGTTGGTGCGTACTCCCTGGAGGGTTTCGTTGCCATATTCTTGCTCACGTGTTTCATAGCCCAAGAGTACTTGACTACCCCAATTCTCTCCTGGCGGATCCAGACCACGCCAGCTAAATTGGAAGAGCGCT
This sequence comes from Saprospiraceae bacterium, assembly GCA_013214265.1. GTDB lineage: Bacteria > Bacteroidota > Bacteroidia > Chitinophagales > Saprospiraceae > DT-110. The sequence goes on from JABSSK010000358.1 coordinate 1,775, forward strand.
TCACCAAACCACCGCCCTCGATAATAATTAGCAATAAGAATAAGCTCTCTAAAGTTAGCACCTAATGTATGAGCAAGGGCTTGATTATAATGAGTATAAGCCATATCCCCTTGCCTATGTGTATAGGTATATGGGCGTGCATAATTGAATTCGCTTTGCAGAAACAACCCAGGAACGGTCTCCAGCAATTTTACCCCTACCTGAACCGTATATTTATTGGCCCACCAACCATTGCCAGCAGTAATCTCTGAAAACTTAAATTCATCAAGAGCTACCTGCCCATAAAGGCGAATCCGATCGGTTAGCTTATAGTGTAGATTGGCACCTAAGATAACATTAACTGCGTTGGAGCCTAAGGCAAATTCAACGGGCCGATAAAAAATGATAGGTACCAGATAATCAAATTCGAAACCACGAGTCCCTGCACTATCAGAATACACAACAGTCTCATACAGTCCGACCCGCCAACGCTCACCAATCTGGACCGATAAATGATGGGCAACCATATACTTTCGACGAAAGCTTTCGTCTGCATTCTTAAAGCGTACATCCCGCAGCTGAGTATATAGATTGGTATACTGAATCCGCCAGAAATTAGATTGAATCCGAAAATAGGGGTAGCTAAACGCATTATCCGATAGCAAAAAGGAGCGGTAACCATCACCGATAAACTGCTTCCCGTAACCAAGCTGAAAATTAAAAAACCGACTAGCCTGAAGACTTACCGCTCCGCTGGCATATGCGAAGTCGCGCGCATTCCGTTGGTTCCTAACCCCTTTAAAAGCTCCCTGTCCTGGAAGGACAGCTAGTCCTCCATAATTATTCTGGCCGATCCATTCGTTAATGTACATTGGAAAACGGGCCTGATTTTCGTAAAAGTCGGAATAGAATGCCACATTTTCACCGATACGCCCCTGCACAAAAAAACCTCGTGTATTTATGTACGGTGTTTCATCAGCAGTACGCGAGTCATTTCCTAGTTGTACATTCAGTACGGGGTGAAGCTGAAAATCAAAATCGGGAGTATGCAGGTCGATCAGCATTTCATTGAACAACTTACGGCCCACCCAAGTCGAATCGGCAAATGGTGCACTTAGTCTATATTTTTTTGCGAAAGCAGGACGAACATTTCGGTAAGTAAACGGATTCAGTGGATAAAATCCCTGATGGTGACTAGAATCTGTTTGTGCTTCTATTGCCATTTGCAAGCGTAAGCGTACGTTATAATTAACCGGCAAAAAATCGGTGGATTGTGCTTTGGCATTGGTGGATAAACACCCAAGCATAAGGATGGCAATAAAACGCATATTCTTTATTACGACTTTTGGAATGAGCAGCTTTAAGACTTGTCTTTTGCTATCATTTGGTCTATGCTCAAAACGCATAAACTAACCTTCTACTGGTTCCTCTAGGGGAGCAACTTCAAGGTTAGAATCCCTTTTTGCAAGCATTTTCTTCAAATCCTTTTTTCGATTTACTGCTCGGTGTAAAAGGAAAGTGAGGCCTCCTGCCAGGGAAATGATGAGGGCCAGCAGCAGATGTTGTTCAATTCGGTTGTGGACTGCAAATACAAGGGCAACAAAAGCAACGTTGGTAGCCAGCAATACACTGGTGGCTTCCATATGGGAATACCCGTAATCAATCAGCAAGTGGTGAATATGGCGACGATCCGGTTTGAATGGTGAACTTCCTCTGTACATACGAGTAATAAATACCCGAAGTGTATCAAAAAGAGGTAAGATAATTATACCAATAGCTACTGCCGGAACAGCGTCGAAGTAGAAGGGATTTTCAATAAGCAAGGACTGATTAAGATCAATAAATTCTACAGTCAAAATAGCCGTAACCATACCTAGGGTTAGCGACCCGGTATCCCCCATAAAGATTTGGGCCGGCGAGATATTATAACGCAGGAAAGCAATTGCTGCACCTGCTGTAGCAAACGCTAGCGTAGCAAATTCCACATGACCGACGAGAAGAAACCAAACCCCAAACACACCGGTGACCAGCGTACCAATACTTGCAGCAAGTCCGTTAATACCATCAATCAGATTAAACGCATTGACAATGACCAGCATTGTAAAGAGGCTAAAGAGCAGGGATAACCAATACGGCATTGGGTTACTCCAACCTAAAAAACCATAGAGTCCTTCCAGGCGAATATCAGATTTGATAACTAAAATAGCGATGGCAACGACTTGTGCAATAAATTTTTTATTGGCATTCATAGCTTCAATATCATCCTTCACTCCTACCAAGAAGATGATCATGAAAGCACATAAAATATATTGAAGGTTACCGAACTGCGCGTAGGGCGTCCAGAGTACAATAGAAAATAAAATTCCGCCATACATAGCAACCCCTCCTAAGGACGGTGTGTGCCGATCATGTACTTTTCGCCCTCCAGGCACATCAAACAAATGCTTATAATGGGCAATTCGAATGATTGGTGGGATCAAAAAATACGTCAGCGTGAAAGCTGTCAGGAATGCTAATACAATTGTCAACATAAGGGGTCTGGCGTTTTCGTTGGGATTATAGGGGGATGCCTCTCGATTTTAAGATACATATTTTTATGTAGTTATTAATGTACCTAGGGTATTTGGACCAAGAATTGAAGACTAAGGGCAGTTTTTGTCATCAATTATGGCAGTAGATTTAAGTTATTGATCTTCAATTCAAATCCATTAAAACTTCCACTATTCGCTTTCCTGTCTTGCCATCCCATAGTTTCGGAACACTTCCAGTTTTCCATTTTCCTTGGAAGAGTCTTTCAAGTGCAGATGGGATATTTTTAGGATCAGTACCTACTAGCTCATTGGTTCCCTCTGTAATCGTCTCAGGGCGTTCGGTATTATCTCGAAGGGTCAAGCAAGGTATACCCATCACTGTTGTTTCTTCCGTGATGCCTCCCGAATCGGTAAGCACGGCTTTACTATTGGCTACCAAATAATTGAATTCCAGATATGGTAGGGGTCCAATCAGGTGTAAATGAGATGCAGCTACATGCAGTCGTTCAAGGATTTTAGCGGTCCGGGGGTGGGCAGGAAACACCA
>JABSSK010000359.1 GCA_013214265.1 Saprospiraceae bacterium
GAAGTCCTCTATTGATATTAGAGTAAAGTGAAAAGTTTGTCGTAAGCGGGCATCATCGTATAATTCTTTGGGGAAAAGTTTGTTAAAGATCTTTTCTTTGGACTGATATTTCGCCTGATACAGGTGGTCCCCTTGAAGAAGATAATCAAAAACCTTGACCACGTCTTCACGTTGGTTGTGGGCAGGGGACTGCAGCCATTTTTTTAGGTCCCTAATTTCTTTTTTAGACAGGGTTTGACAAATTTGTATGAGTTGGTTTGATGCCATACCAGATGGTTGGGTTTTTGGTCAACAATTTTGGTAGATTTTAACCATATAAACGACTGTAAAACAAACTTTTATTGTTTGTTTATAGGGTTAAATTTATATTTTTTTGGCAACAAATGCTGATTTTTGTCTTTGTTATTTGTACCGTTTGATAACATATTTGTAATGTATCATATTAAATGCAAAAAAAGCTTGCGCTAATGATTTTGAAAGGGAAAGCTACTACAATTGCCAGTGGGGCCTTCAGGTTGTCTACTGGTTGGATCGGTATCCTGATTGGGGTATTGGCCCCATTGACCCTATCGGCGCAAGGTTGGCAGAGTAGTTATGGGGACAATAAGACGGACGAAGCATTTGCCTTGGTTGAGGCTTTGGATGAAGGGTACGTTACAGTAGGCGTTTCAGAATCATTCGGTGATGATAACGACCCTGATATTTTTGTGGTTCGTACCGATGTGGATGGTAACCTGATATGGCGAGAGGTTTATGATCTTGGTTTTCGCGAAACCGGAACGGACATTGTGCGCACCGAACGAGGTACATATCTTATTGTTGGAACCATTGTTCAGGGTGTAGGTGACGATTCGGATATTTTGTTGTTAGAAATCAACGATCAGGGTACTTTATTGTGGTCCCGGACGGTTGATGCTCCCTTTGATCAGAAGCTTACGGGCGTTGCTATCGCAGCTAATGGCGATTATTTAGTGGTGGGGGAAGAATTTAACACAGACGCAGAGGATAGCGATTTTTTGTTGGCTCGATTTAATGACTCCGGCGAGCTTCTCTGGAAAACAACTACGGGCACCGGTAGGGCAGATGCAGCTAATGCGGTGGAGGCATTGGGTGATGATTTTGTTATTACGGGTGTATCCAAGAATGTAGAGGGCCCCGATAACGATTTGGTTACCATACGGATCGATGGTGATGGCCAGGTAATTTGGGAGCAGCGGTTAAGTTCTGCTGAACTGGAGGAAGGCAGGGACGTCACGGTATCTCGAAATGGTCAAGTACTGGTTGCCGGAATTATTAACAACGCGCAGGATGGATTGGTCGTTAAAATGGACGCAGAAACTGGAGATACGATCTGGACAACTACTATAGGCAGCCCATTATTAGAAAATGGCCTAAATGCAATCGTTGAACTACAAAATAGGGATTTGGCAGTTGCTGGTTTTGAGGTTCAGGCCGATGGGATCGACGTGGGTATTCTGGTCGGGCGATTATCCAGTGAAGGCGAAGTGCTTTTCACCAATAGGCTGGGGGATCAGCAGTACCTAGATGAGGGGCGTGATCTGATCGAAACAGCTAGTGGTGATCTGGTTATTGCTGGCTACAATGGTTTTGAGCTTACCTTCTTCAATGATTTGGTTTTAGTAAAAACAGATGGAAAGGGTAATGCCTTCTCTAATATTTTAACAGGCCGCGTATATTGGGATCAGGATGAGCAATGCGATGCGGATGTTTCCGAGTCGGGTTTGTCGGGCTGGATTGTAGAGGCTGTGGGGCTGGAAAATCCCAACTATGGAAAAACGGATCGGAATGGATTTTATGAAATCCTTGTAGATACGGGCTTTTATACAGTAGACGTACTGCCCGTAAATCGCTACTGGGTGCCTTGTTTGGAGGATGGCGTTTCATTCCAGCTAACAGAAATTTATGATACGACTAGAACGGATTTTGGTATTCAGGCTCGTTCGGCATGTCCATATTTGACCGTGGAGGTCTCCGCTCCATTTTTAGCTCGATGCAGCGAGGTGCCATACACGGTTCAGTACTGTAATTCGGGTACGGCTACAGCAGAGGATGTTCAGATTGTACTTGAGATGGATGACATCCTGACCTACCGTTCCTCTGGCGTTGATCCCATGGGGAATGAGAATAATACCTTGACTTTTTCCATTGGCGATGTCGCACCGGGGGTGTGTACCTCTTTTGACGTTATAGCGGCCTCGGCCTGCGAAGGTATTGCGGTTAATCAAGCGGTTAAAGTTTCAGCTACCATTAGCCCGGATACGTTATGCTTTTTATTTAATCCCGACTGGGATGAGTCGGACCTAGAGGTCACTGGGCAATGTGAAGCGGATTCGGTTGCTTTCTCGGTAATAAATGTGGGTATTAAGGAGATGACCACCAAACGGACTGCGATTGTTATTGAAGATTACCTTATCATAACATCAGAGCCAATCGAGTTGGAAGCAAACGAAGAGCGTCGTATTAAGGTTCCAGCTAATGGTAGTACGTATCGAGTGGTCGCTTTTGAAGATGAAAACCACCCTTTTAGTGCCTACGCGACCTCAGCTGTCGAAGGCTGCTCTACTGATGGATCCTTTTCCACCGGGAGGGTTACACAATTCCCAGAGGATGACCAGGCACCTACTCGAGCTATAAATGTCCAGGAAATTCTGGAAGAGGTGCCAACGGTGGTTTTGACTGGGCATCCTAAAGGCTATCGCAATGGATTGATTGATAGGAATGACGGTATAACGTATCGATTGGTTTTCACCAATACGGGGCAGGATACCGTTAACCGGGTAGTAATCAGAGATACGATACCAGTGGGTTTAGACCCTTCAACGGTCGTTTTTGGGGCTTCTAGTCACCCGTACCGGGCGGAGGTCTATGAAGATGGCATATTGAAAATCACCTTTGAAGATAATATTGCTTTGGCGCCGGCACTACCCAATGATTTATTGGCGTCGCAAGGGTATATTTCGTATACCATACAGCAGAATCCTGATAATGTGTTAGGTACTGTCATCAGGAACCAATCCAGAATTTATTTTGATTATCAGATGCCTGTTATGAGCAATGCTGTAGAACACGAGGTAGGATCATTCCCTGGTTTTGTGGAGGTTACTTCAGTGGAGCAGCCTCCAATTCCGGGCCTTAAAATTCAGGTTTTCCCTAACCCATTTACTGAAGAAGCCCAGTTTGTGGTATCAGGCTATTCCGTTCAGCAACTTACATTGCTTATGTATGATGTCAATGGCCGGCGTGTAGGAACGCTGCAGCAGGGAGGGAGCCAGCTTACCTACAAGCGAGGTAATTTACCACGAGGCCTTTACGTTTTCCGGCTGCTAGGTGATGGTGTTGAATTGGCTACAGGCAAACTACAAGTTAATTAGGGTAAGTGTTAAATATCCTTTAAAGTCCATTAAAATAGCCTGAGAAGTAATAAATAATGGGCTTTGGCGCGTTTACCTTATAAACAAATTAATTTGAAAATAGCACCCATCAGGGAATCAAACTAAACCCTTACCTGATGCGTTTTGCATAAAGATTAGGTCGTCTTATTTTTCATGAGATTATGATTTGTTATTAGCGTGAGGTCGGTGCATAATTTGCACCGACACTTTTTTTTACCCACCTTTTGTCCTTTCCATAACTTATACATACCGTTTATTTCCTAAAATCGTACGTTGTTTTTCAGCGTAAAAAGAATTTTTACTATTTTTTCAATGCGATTTTTAATTTTTTAATAAACAATATTTTTTTATAAAATACTCATTATCAGATAATTGAATTTATTTAAACCCATTTTTATTGTATTTTTTTTCAACAATCTCTCTTTTTTGTCTTTGATAATCGGACATATCTGCTGCATATTTGTATTGTACTCAAGAGGGAAACACACAGCGAATCCAAAGTGAGTTTCTCGAACGAGAGAGAGAAGGATCCTGAAAACGATCAGGAATTTAATTTGAAAGGTAAGTAGCCATCGGTCTGATGAAATCCGAATGTCTGGAGGCCATCCCAAAAACTGACACAAACCGATTTTACGTTTAACCGATTATACGAATCATGCAGAGTCTGCAAGTATTCAGGAGGAAAGCAGATCAATGGTTACTACTTATTTTGAAAGACACAGTCATTATGATGTCTTGTGGGTGTAGCAAAATAAATGTTCAGCGAAAGCTGATATCTGAAGTGCAACTACAAAACAAAGCTACAACACAATGATGATCATAATCCCATAAACTAGAAAGGTTCCTCGTCTAAAACGAGGAACCTCCCTTACGAAATCAAAAGTTAGGTCGAATTGAGATTTTGATTTGTCTTAACGAGAAAATATATTAAGAAAAGATTTGTTATAAAAAGTTAGGTCGTCTTATTTTTTTCATGAGATTATGATTTGTTATTAGCGTGAGGTCGGTATGTAGCAGCATACCGACCTTTTTCTTTTGGACGACGCAGTAAACATAACACAAAATTGGCAATTTGATAAAATTTACCAGCAGATATTGTTTGCGGGTGGTACTAATTGAGCAAACGGTCTGTTTATCGAAAAAAAAAGGGCTATCCTGATTAGAAAAAGGATAGCCCTTTTTTGCATTTGGCTTTTGCTTAGAATTCTGCTGAGCCAGGTGTTCGGGGAAAAGGAATTACATCCCTGATATTCCCCATGCCTGTAACAAATTGAACGATACGCTCAAAGCCAAGACCAAAACCGGCATGCGGTGCTCCTCCAAATTTACGTAAATCGAGGTACCAGGATAACTCTTCCTCGGGTACGTTCATTTCGGCCATTCTTGCGGTTAAGACGTGCAGGCGCTCCTCCC